>JAVUPY010000017.1 GCA_032252755.1 Terriglobia bacterium | reverse complement strand
ACGGCCGAAGCTTCGTTGGCCGCGATACGGGAACGCAGGAGGTTCGGAATAGCAATCGCGGCGATGATCAGAATGATCGCGACCACGATCAGCAGTTCGATAAGCGAGAAGCCCTTCTGTTTGCGCATGTTCAATCTTTCTCCCAGAAATCTTGATTTTGAGTTGTAGTCTGTGACCCTTGCGTTAGGGAGAACGTGCACCCGACATTCCATGTCCCGACTGCAATCGGCCACAATCCCGCCAGACCGCCGTATCTGCTCTCCAATCAGGTACTTACCTAGGTAATTACTCTGGTAACCAAGCGCCGGACAGGACTTTCGGCACTCCTGAATCTTGCCCCAGACTGACAGAATTTGTCATGCTCCATAACCAAAAAGTGTCAAACTGCGACCGAAGAATCGATAATCGGGGAACTGGGCACACTGGGCTGATTGCGGTTGGTTGGGTCCCTATCAAAGGGCTTCCTGGCTAACTTCCCCTCCGCGTCCTGCGTTAATAATTTCAAAATCGAAAGGGCGTCGGCCGAAGCCGACGCCCCTTGGCTTGTACCCTCCCCCAGGTACGTTGCCAAAATTGTCCGTTGCCAACCCTCAGGAGTTGCAACGTCTTTGAGTATTGCAATCCCCGGCCCAAACCGCCCGAACCGCCAAAGGGCCGTGATCCCGATCACCAGGAACCTTTTTAATTTCAAATGCTTGTGCGTAAATCGCCGAGCAGGAAGGAGACTGAGAATTGCGAGTCCCCCCTCGCCCAAGTTTCCGATTTGACACTTTTTGTCACCCTCAAACCCCAAAAATCGTCAAAGGGTGTCGAGGTTCGTCGAAACTCGCCGCAGCTGAATTTTGCATTAACGGAGAACGGAGAAACTGAGAACCAGGAATGGAGAACTTGGGAACGGGTTTCTCAGCACTCCAGCACATCGCGCGACAGCTTCAGGCCATTTAAGTTCCCGAGCACCGTCACGGCAATGCTGTCCGGCTGGAAGAACTCTCGTGCAACATTGAGAACATCGTCTGGGCCGATGGCGTCGATGTTCTTGATGATCTCGTTGATCCCGAAGAAGTGGTCGTAGTACATCTCCTGCCGCGCCAGGTTCGACATCCGCGCCGTCGAAGACTCCAGGCTGAGCAGCAGGTTGCCCTTCAACTGTGCCTTCGCCCGATCCAATTCTTCCTGGTCGATCGGCGTTTCCTTCACCTGCTTGAATTCCGAGATGACACTGGCGACAACCTTTGGTACTGCCTCGCGCGAAGTTCCGGCGTAGATCGCCAGGCACCCGGTATCGCGGAACGGATTCAATTCGCTGAAGATCGAATAGACCAGGCCCTGTTTCTCGCGAATGTTCTGGAACAATCGGGAACTCATGCCCCCACCCAGCAGGGTGTTCAGCACGTAAGCCGAGTAGCGCCGTTGGTGCGAGATGGGATAGGAAGGCACGCCCATGCAGATCTGCACCTGCTCAAGCGATTTCTTGTTTCGCATCATGATGCGCGGATGCGTCTTCGGCGTGCCATTATGGAAACCGTTGGAGCCGGGAACCAGGCTCTCAAAGTTCTTGGCCACCAGCGACACGAAATGTTCGTGTTCCAGGTTTCCGGCAGCGGATACGATCAGGTTCCCGGGCGTAAACCGTTTTGCATACGATTCCTGCAGGATCTCCCTGTCGAATCGCTTGACCGTGTCTTTGGTCCCGAGGATTGGCTTGCCGAGCGGATGATCCCTCCAGAAATTCTGCGTGAAGATCTCGTGTACGAGGTAGTCTGGACTATCCTCGTCCATCTTGATCTCCTCGATGATCACACCCTTCTCTTTGTTGATATCTTCCACCGCGAATACCGGCGCCAGCACCAGGTCGCTGAGCACATCCATTGCCTGCGCAAGATGCTCATCCAGAACTTTGATGTTGAAGCAGACGCATTCCTTCGCGGTGAAGGCGTCGAGGTTCCCGCCGATGGAATCCACCTCGCGAGCAATCCCCTCCGCCGAGCGTGTTTTTGTGCCCTTGAAGACCATGTGTTCGAGGAAATGCGAGATTCCGTTGATTTCGGGAGCTTCGTCCCGCGATCCGGTGCGAACCCAGATGCCGATGCAAACCGAACGCAAGTGATCCATGCGTTCCGTGACGACCGTAAGCCCGTTGGGCAGTGACGTTCGCCGAACATTTCGGAGTTCGTCCCGCAACGTCCGTTCCCATGCCACTGCGTTCATCATTGCTCCTGAGGTCACGTTAGGTTGGATGAATCCGGTCCGACCAGTAGAATCTAACAAACGGGGAGTTTCACCCGGTCGGCCCCTTTTGGACACTTCTTTGGATGCATGACCGATTCTCCACAACTCGAACTATTAGGCCTTGATTTACAAGAACTTACAGGCATTGCCGAGGCCGCAGGGGAGCCCCCTTACCGGGGGAAGCAGCTTTTCCAAGCCATTTATCGCCAGAGGCGTAGCAGTATAGACCAGATATTGACGCTCCCGGTTTCCTTTCGCGAGAGCCTAAAGGCGATGGGTTACACCGCCGGCCTACCCGAAATCGAGAACCGTTTTACGTCCATCGACGGCACCGTCCGCTACCTCATCCGCTTCAGCGACGGTCAAAGCGTCGAATCCGTCTGGATGCCCGAAGGCGACGGCGGCGAAGCCGGAGACGGCACGGAGGCAGGAGACGAAGAGCAGGGAACTCGCCGATTCGCTCGTGCCACCATCTGCCTCTCCAGCCAGGTCGGTTGCGCTGTGAATTGCCAGTTCTGCATGACGGCGCTGCTGAAGGTTCAGCGAAACCTGACGGCCGGTGAAATCGTCGGACAGATCGTGGCCGTACTGAACGATCACAGTGTCGATCTAGAGCGCGAACGTATCAACCTCGTTTTCATGGGACAGGGCGAGCCCTTCCTCAACTACGATAACTTCATCAAAGCGGTGCGCCTGCTCGTCGAAGGCGTCTGCGTCCCGGAGTCGCGCATGACGGTTTCGACTTCGGGAATCCTCCCGCGTTTTGAAGAGTTCGGACGGGAACCGGTGCGGCCCAAACTCGCCATCTCTCTGAATGCCAGCAACGATGCCGACCGCACACGCGTGATGCCGATCAACAAGAAGTGGAACCTGGAGAAACTAATCGCCGCCGCAAGAGAGTTCCCTCTGCGCAACCGCGAGCGCCTCACGTTCGAGTACGTTTTACTAGGCGACGATAACGACTCTCCGCAGAACGCCCGCGAGGTGGTCGAGTTGCTCCGTGGCCTTCGCGCCAAGGTTAACCTTATCGCACTGAATCCCGGCCCCGGTATCCCCTACAAGACTCCAAGCGAAGATCGCGTTCTCGCTTTCCAGCAGGTGCTCATCCGCGCCGGTATTCCCGCTTTCATCCGCCGCCCGCGCGGCCGCGACATCTACGCCGCCTGCGGCCAACTGAAGCGCATGACCGAACTGGTGGAATTGAGCTGATCGGGCTGCAGGTCCTTCAGTTCTACCATTTACCATTCGGCTATTTTCTTGCGGCACTTACGTTGAGAACGTAAGCTAACCGCAGTTGCCCATGGCTTCGCGCTTTCCCACCTCTGCGCCCGATCACATTCCCGCGCTGGACGGAGTCCGCGGAATCGCCGTGCTGCTTGTACTCATCGCCCACACTCGCTTTCCGGGCACGAAGGATTTCCTGATCCAGTTCGGATGGGCCGGCGTCGATTTATTCTTCGTGCTTTCAGGCTTCCTGATCACGAGGATCCTCTTGGCAACGCGCGATTCTCGAGGATTTTTCCCGAACTTCTACGCGCGTCGAATTCTTCGCATCTGGCCTCTGTACTACGTCGTCCTGGCGTCCGTCTTCGTGCTGGAGCGGTCCGGAGTTTTCCATACATACGCCAGCGGCCCCGCCTGGATTTGCCTATTCACCTTCACCCAGAACATCTTCATCGCCCTATTCGGTTGGAATGCCGTACCCGACTGGCTGGAACCCGCGTGGTCACTCGGAATCGAGGAGCAGTTCTACCTCCTCTGGCCGTTCCTCGTCCGGAAACTCAGCCTTCGCTCGCTGAAACTGTTCTGTCTGGCTACCATCCTCATCTCGCCGGTGCTGCGCGGTTTCTCTTCTTATCTCTTCCGCGAACCGGATGCTCCAATGCTGCTGACCTTCTGTCACTTCGACACTCTTTGCTTCGGAATCCTGCTGGCAATCTTTTCTGTGGAACGTAAATTCGATTACGGCGCGAAACTGCTGACTTGGTCTGTTCCTGCGTTTGTCGCGCTGGTGACTGTGGAACTCAGTGCGTCGCAATTACTTCAGAATGTGGCTCGATATTCGCTCCTCGGCGTTGTCTGCACAGGCCTGGTCGCGTTGTGTGCGACTCCGATCGGACCAGGCGGAGTCCGACGATCCGCGAGCGCGATTTTTACGTGGGCACCCCTACGCTATACGGGGAAGATAAGCTACGCTCTTTATCTTTCCCACATGGCGGTTTTCTCGATTGCCGCAAGTAACAGCGCGCAAAGATTCCTACGCCATTTCCCCGGGTACGATCTGCAAGGCTGGTCGCAAATCGCCATCGACTGGGCCTCTGCCTTTGTGGTAGCGACTCTCTCCTGGTACTTCTTCGAATCGCCGATCCTTCGGTTGAAGCGCAAATTTGAGGACCGCCCCGCCGAAAGAGGCGCCGCCGCTGCTCGAGGCTGAGATTCACTAGATTACGGCAGGCAACCGCCTAAGGCGCGACCGCGCACCCACTGTGACGGGTATCACAAGCGAGTGTGATCCAGCATCTTCATCGTCACCGCAAACCCGCGTACAACGTAGGTGTACGACGAAATTATCCGGAAGAAAGGAACCGGACGGCTCTGCTAAGCGCCCGGATTGGCCCGAAATCATGACAAACGGCACGGTTCCTCAATACTGCGTTCTTTGCGGAATGATTTTGCCCGACGTCCCAGAACTCATACTGCACCTCGATTATGAACACACGTTCTGGACACAGCAGTACGTCGAGCGCTGCGAAAAAGCCGAACTGGCAAGCCCGGCCAACAAATTTCTTGTCGCCGAACTCATTAATGTTGAAGGAATGGCCTGATCATCTTTTCTCCCCCAGAACGGCCGAGGCCATCGTGGAACCACACGGTGGTCTCGACTGTTTGAGGCCGCCGCTTTACAACACCTTTTTCACCCTGCGCATCTTTGATTACAGTCGAGCAGTATGCCTTTTAGACTGCCAATCGCATGTTCAGAATCTCCGGCGTCACGGTCCTCCCTTTCCTTCTTTGTCTCTTGAGCTTTACCTCGGGCTGCTCGAATTCGAAAAGAGCGATGGATCGTGGCCTCCATCTTGAACAGCAGGGCCACCCGGACAAAGCTCTTCAACTGTACCAAGCCCAGGTTGAGAAGACGCCGAAGTCCGACCGTAGCACCTTGGCCGAGTTGCAGTTCCGGATCGGTGAGTCTTTCCTCGCCTTGGACCGCGCCCGAGAGGCGTTCTCCGCCTTCAATCGTGCCATCGAACTCGACGCCAACCATGGCAAGGCGCGTCTCCGCGTGGGCGAGATGTACTTGCTATCCGGTTCTCCCGAGCGTGCCGCCGAGCAGGCCGAGGCGGTTCTTCATCACAACGGAGAAAATCTGGATGCGCTCGCGCTTCTCGGCGAGGCCGCGTCCGCACGGGGCGATGTCGGCGTTGCTCGCAACGCTTTTGAAGACGTTCTGGAAAAAGATCCCGGCCGCATCAATGTGGCCCTCTCGCTCGCCGACCTGCTGCACCGCAATGGCGAAACCGACACAGCGCGCTTTGTCCTTCTGCGTGCCGCTCACGCGCAACCGAAGAGTCCCGACCCCTGGATGAGCCTCGGCCGTCTCGAGGAAACCGTCGGACACGTCAAGGAAGCCGAGGAAGCCTATCGAAAGGCCGTGCAGGTTGATGACTCTCCGGTGACGAACCTGCGGCTCGCCCAGTTTCTCGAACGGACTGCGCGCCTCGACGAAGCCACAACCGTCCTTCGCCACGTCGACGCGCTGCGTCCTAAGTTCAAGGTCTCCGCGGCCGATTTCGCGCTGGCGACCGGCAGCGCCGACAAAGCGCAGACCGGATATCTCGCCGCCCTCAACGTTCCAGATTCGCAAGCCAAACTCGATCGAAAGATTCGCGCCCGCATGATCTCCCGGCTGATCGAATCGGACCTGGCGCAAGCGGACTCGTCTGAACAGTCAGCATCAACAGATCGAGTCGCGCTCGCACGCAAACATCTTCAAATCTTCCGGAACGACATCGATCCCGCCACGCGCGAGATCCTCGACGCCGAGATCGCGATCGCCGCGGAGGATCTTCCTTCGGCGCGCTCCCATCTCGATGCCGCCCTGCATCTTGCTCCAGACTCGGCCCCGGCCGAATACGTGAAGGGCGAATTGCTGTTCCGTTTAGGAGATACTGCTGGCGCCGAAACCGCCTGGAATCGCGCGCTCGATGACGACGACTTGCATGTTCCCACGCGGCTCGCACTGGCAAGACTCAACTTGCAACGCCACGATTTGCAGAAAGCGGAGACAGACGTAATTCCTGTTATTCGCGAGGAACCCGCTAACTTGCAAGGGCTCCTCATCTTCGGGCGAGTGCTGATCGCGCAACACGACTTCGCTTCAGCGGAAGTAATTGCCAATCGTGCCCAGGCTGCCGCGCCAGATTCGCCTCTGCCGGATCTTCTTCATGGCGAAATCGAACTCGCTAAGAACAACTCCGGTGCAGCGCTGCTTGCGTTCCAGAAAGCGCTCCTGCAGGATCCAAAATCGGAGGCTGCCGTCAACGCGCTCGTGCGCACTTATAGCGGCGCCAATATCAAACGCGAGATGCTACTGAGTATGGAGAAGATCGCTCTCCAGGATCCGAAGTCACCGACGCTACTGGAAATTTCCGGACGTCTCTTCGCCGAGCACGGCTGGAATGCCGACGCGAAGCGCTGTCTCGAAACCGCCTTGAAGATCGACCCCTCGCGTTCGTCGGCAGCCCTGCAACTTGCCCGAATTCTTGTCGACTCGGGCGATGAGCGCGACGCCTCCCGCTATGCGGCGACCGTGCCCGGGATTGCACAGGTCCTGGCAGGAGCGGCCGCCGAGCAGCGCGGCGACAAAGCCGCCGCCATCGTGCACTATGACGCAGCCGTTCGCGCCGGAGACCGCAGTTCCATCGCCGCGAATAACCTCGCCTGGATTTACGCCGAGAGTGGCCGCGACCTTGATCGCGCCGTCCAACTCGCGCAACGCGCCGTCGAACTCGCGCCCGGCGATCCCGGCGTTCTCGACACGCTCGGTTACGTTCGACTCCGCCGCCGCGAGTACAGCGATTCCGTCAAGGTTCTGCAACGTGCGCTCAGCATGGCGCAGGAGACCCACGCGCCCGAATTGGCCATCATCCAACAGCATCTGCGCGCCGCTTACATCGACTCCGGCCAGCCTGAACTCGCCGCAGCACTGCACCAGCCCAGCAAACTCGGACAGTAACGATACCGCCAGCTACTCACGAGAGAATTCCCCTTATCACCCATTAATGAGACTTGTGCACCTCGTCTTCCCAGTCTTGTTAATTTATGAGAAGGTCTGTGCCGTTGAAAAACTCATTTCGGGTCGGAAGGACCTAAAAACCCATCGCGTCAGGATGCCCTATAAACGATTCTCGATTTTCTAGACAGTTCTGGTCACCATAATTGGTGTTGATTTTCGACATCCGGGACGAAAAAGGACTTTTTCAACAGGCACGTCTGATATCGCCAACTATCCGAGGTAAAGTGCGTCATGCACAAGCGCAGTATTGGCTCTGTTGCTATTGCTCTACTGCTTCCGTTGACAGTTTTGGCGCAGGAACATGCGTCTGCACGGGTGGTTCAATATCATGACAGTCCAGCTGGAAGAACAACCAGTTTGGTGACGCCAGTACGGCTCGTTTATTTCCCAGACCCCGAATACACGAAAGCCGCTCGTTTCTTCAAAGTCAAAGGAACACTCATCTTGGAAGGAACACTGGGAACCGATGGGTGCGTACGAAAACTAAGGGTGATGAGTGGGCTGGGGTACGGATTAGATGAGAACGCCCTGCATGCAGTTCAGCGATGGAAGTTTGAACCATTCCAAAAAGATGGAGTACCCGCTATCGTGAAAATCCGAATAGGGGTGAACTTTGACCCCTTGTGGTCGCCCGACAAAGCCGCGCTGCCCGAAAAGCCCTGCGGTGCAAAGTAACGGATTGTTGACGATAAATCTCTGCTACTGCCAACAATCTCTGGTGCCGAGCCAAGTTAGGCCTAGAATCTTGGATATGCGACATAAAGACTTCGGGATAGCTGGTTGCGCGTTGCTGCTCCTGTTTGTCTGTTGGGCCTGTCAATCGAAGCCAAGCGTCGGTAAGTCACGCGTTGTCGGTGCCTATTCAGGGCAACACGACAACGGCGATGAAAGGTTGGCACTCCGCTCGGATGGAACCTACGTGCAGCGGTATCAAAAGGCAGGTGTTGCTCCGCAGGAAGTGTCAGACAGATGGGATTTCAAAACTGAGAACTCGTCCCGCCGCCCAGTTGTAGTGCTGCACAACTTCACGCCGCACTTTCCACGTCACGATGGCCCCAAAAAGGACTGGGAGCTAGCGGTTGAAGAGGACGCTGGAATGATTCGTCTTTACGTAGATTCGACGGTACCGCGAGACATATACCTTGGTGCTCCCGACGCGAACGATGGCAAATAGTGAGTGATAAATCCCCTGTTCACGCCAACTAAGGTGAAACTTGCGTTGCGAAAAGCGTAAAGTGCTGCCATGAAACGTACCCTACTGTGCCTGA
This sequence comes from Terriglobia bacterium, assembly GCA_032252755.1. Taxonomy (NCBI): domain Bacteria; kingdom Pseudomonadati; phylum Acidobacteriota; class Terriglobia; species Terriglobia bacterium. The sequence continues at coordinate 208,610 of JAVUPY010000017.1, read as the reverse complement.
CCCTGCTTGTCGCCGTGACGACCATCCATGCGCAGTCGCCAAGCGCACTTTCCTCAATATCGATCATTGCTGACAAATCCGAAGTACCCAGCAACGCCGACGTGTATATCAAAATCACGATGACGAACACTTCGAATCAGGACGAGAACTGTACCTCGGTATATAAAGACGGCGTAAACAAGTCCTACCAGTACTATGTGGCGCACGCTTCCATGCCGATCAACGAGGAGGGTAGATTGGCGGTGTAGGCCAGCAACTGAGAGCGTGAGAACTTTCTTCGCAACAGAACTTTGTTGCGTTCTCCAAGTGCTACCAGGTGAAATACAGTCTTGCCCAGATCGATGCCGATGGATGCGATATGCATGCGATGATCCTCCTGTTGTAAACTGCCGAGCCGTAGAATCGTACTCGGCGGCGGACCATCTTATTAATCGTCATCCCATAATCTATCCAGAGTGGGCCAACCCGAATCACCCGATATTGCTCAAGGCTGAGAACGACGGCCGCAGTTGGGTCTGCCACAAGTCACAGACTCTGAAGTACACGGCGACGTTACACACTAGCGGCGATCATTTCGAAAGATAGCGTTCGCGCAGTATCCCCAGATGATGTTCTACGTGTCCGCCCGCAATGTACGCCAGGGCTCGCACCGTGAACCGGTTATCACTGGCGATTCCGGTTTTCATCCACACGGCAGCCGGCAAATTCTTAAAGAGTGAAATACTCGCCAGCCGAATGCGCCTGAACTCTTCAACGTGATCCGCCCACACAACGGCATCGGCCTTTGCACCGGGGACGGCAATTTCCTGGTCGAAGCTTGGCAGCGGCGTCTCAAATCCTCGTGCGAACCACATCGCGCGCATCGCGAACACACGTTCTGTATCGTTCACGTGGTTCAGCACCTCGCGGATGCTCCACTTCCCGGGCGCGTAACGGAATAACGACTGCTCTTCGCTGATGCCCGCCAGGAAACTCCCGGCGCTCTCCAGTTGGCTGGCGAGGAAGGGCAGGATATCGTCACTCTGAACCTTGTCGATGTACGTGAAGTAATACGGCGCCGCTTCCGTTCTTTCCGGACGCCCAATCGCAATCGCTCCATTCGAAACCTGTGAATTTGCTGGCATGACTATCTCCATTCCGGCAGCCATCGCATCCGCGAGCGCGAGGTCGGTTCGAGAATAACAACTTCCGGTTCACCCAGGAGAAGATTCGTACCCTCCATCGCCTTCGCTACCTTCTCCGCTGCTTCCCGAAACCGATCCGCCACCTCATCGTCTTGCGCGATTCCAAACCATACAACGAATGGACCGTCCGATCGCACCGGGTGCTGCGGGAAATTGTTCGGCATGTCGCTGGTGACGAAAAGTCCGGCGCCGCGCAGCGATGTCGATTCATAGCTGGAGAACTGGTTCTCCGCCTTTTGCATGAACGCCTTCAAAGTTCCCGGCTTGATCGGGAATATCTGTGCGACTGCAACCCCTCTCATCCCAGTTGCCTCCTTCACCGGATCCACCGCTCGCAATACAGCAATGCCGCATCCCGGATCGACCGATTGCAGGAGCAGAACGTTGTCGCTGTCCGTCATCAGGCCGTTCATCAAATTCCTGTGTTCCCGCCACACCGGGCCGTAATACAGGTTGGCGTTTGCCTTCGCACGCTCATCCATGCTGTGAAACCCGCGGATCCAGGTGAAGTATGACGGATTGTCACGCTCGCAGAATTGCCCTGCGGCAATCGCTCCCAACTGCTGCATTGCCTCGGGGAAATAGGCGTCAAAATACTTCGCAAAATTCTCCCTCTCGCCGTCCCTGATCGTGTACCGACGAAACTCGACCACGGGAAAATCACTGTACGGAATCATTCACTATTCCTTTGCGTTCGCTTTGCTCAGTCATGGTTCTGCTGGAATCTCTTGACGTGGTCGGGGACGTCACATTGACCTGTCATTCGTGTGTCCGGGACCGGAGTTTCAGCCACCAACCGTAGAGGCAGCACTCCGGCCCATACCGGCAGGGCATAGTCTTCTTCGTCGTCCGCCGGTGGTCCCGTCCGCACCTTCGCAGACGCTTCTTCGATCTCGAATTGCAGCACGGTGGTCGCGCGCAGTTCTTTTTCATTCGGTGGCCGAACCTCATTCCACCGCCCACGAATCAGGTGCTCGGAAATTGTGTTCAGCGCGTGAGCCTTGCCCGTTTCCGCCACGCTACGGCACGTTCCAAACGCAACCACGGACCGGTAATTGATCGAATGATGAAAGGCCGACCGTGCCAACACCAGGCCGTCTACCAGTGTCACCGTGACGCACGCCGGAACGCCCTTCTCCAGAGTCTTCAACATGCGGCTTGCCGCAGACCCATGCAGGAAAAGGTGATTCCCTTCGCGCCCGTACAGCGTTGGAATAACGAATGGCTGGTCGTCCACGCTGAACCCGACATGTGCCAGGAATCCGGCATCGAGTATGCGGTGAATGGTTTCCGTTTCGTGCGAACCCCGGTTAGGTAGCCGCCGCAGCTGGCTGCGTTCCGTGGTAATCATGATCCTCCCGCTGAGCATCCGAAGTCTTCCGGACAGTGCTTGCCCTTTCGCCTAAATCTTCACCAGCATACGAAGCCGGCATGGTATTTTCAAAGGTCCACATTTGGATTATCTCGTGATACCACTTTCGCAATCCGGCGGGCCACTCTTCAGGCAGATCTACCTCTCGCTGCGGCGGCAGATCCTCTCCGGCAACTTCCGCCCGGGCGACCGTCTTCCCGCCACGCGCTCGCTAGCCAAAGAACTCGGTGTGTCCCGTACCGTTGTGCTGCTTGCGTACGAACAACTCCTCGCCGAAGGCTTCGCCACCGGACACGCCGGCTCAGGAACATACGTTTCGGAAGCGGTACATATAAAACGGACCCACAGCGCCGAGCGGCTCGCCAAGGTCCGTTTGTCATCTTTCGGTTCTGCCGCCGCAAAGTCCAATGCGCGCATGCGCGTTCCTTCCAGGAGCCTATCCGTTTGTCGTTACGATTTCGCTTACGGACGCAGCGATCTCGACACCTTCCCCTTCGAAGCCTGGCGCCGCATCCTGTTGAAGCAATTGCGTGCCGCCTCGATCCGTTCGTTCGATTACGGCCACCCCGGCGGGAACGATAAGCTGCGTGAAGCCATCGCCGCCCATCTTCGTCGCTCGCGCGCCGTGGTCAGCGATCCAGAGCAGGTCATTGTGGTTAGCGGATCTCAGCAAGCTCTCGATCTGGTCACCCGTGTGTTAATCGAGCGTGGCAACCAAGTCGCGGTTGAAGATCCCATGTACCAGGGTACGCGGCTGAGTCTTGTCGCTGCCGGCGCGCGTCTCCAGCCCGTACGTGTCGACAGCAAGGGTCTCGATCCCGAGAGGCTGTCGAACGATGCGCGCATGGTCGTAGTTACTCCCTCTCACCAATTTCCAACCGGCGCCATTCTTCCGCTTGAGCGACGAGTCGCCCTGCTGGGGTGGGCGCGCAAACGCAACGCCGTCGTTGTGGAAGACGATTATGACGGTGAATTTCGCTACGACGGCCAGCCGCTCGAGTCGCTGCAAGGGCTCGATACCGAAGGCCGCGTTGTATACGTCGGCACCTTTTCCCGGACGGTTTTTTCCGCTTTGCGCATAGGTTACCTGGTCGCGCCCAAGTCTTTGGTCAAAGCACTGCTCTCGGCAAAGTGGCTGGCCGATCGCCACTCCGCTACGCTCGAGCAGGAAGCTTTGGCGGAATTCATTGCTTCCGGACTTTACGAGCGCCACCTTCGCCGTTTGCGGCGAAGGAATGCGAAGCGTCGCGAAGCACTGCTCGGCGCGATCCACCATCATTTGGCGGATCGTGTGGAAGTTTCCGGTGACGGCGCTGGCTCGCACGTTGTCTTGTGGCCAGCCGCTCGCGGGGATGAGCCCCAGTTAGTTCAACAAGCGGCTGCGCACGAGGTCGGCGTTTATGGCATCTCGGGTTATTACTTTTCCCGGCCGGCGCGCCCGGGTCTGCTGTTGGGCTACTCCCGCATGACTGAGCACCAGATACGCGAAGGTATCCGGCGCCTCGCCGAAGTGCTGTGAAGAAGCATGGCTTCAGCCATTACGGCTACATCTGACGGCTCGGTGCCCCGCATCTCCCGTAGTCAGAAGATGTGGGGCTAAACACCAGCTGGAAACCACTACTCACTGCCGCGGTTCTGCCTGCGCTCCTTGCGGCGCTCGCGCATTTGTTGCTCCATTGCCTCATATAGCTTCTGCTGATCCGGCGTAAGGATGGCCTTAATTTTTTTATCGCTATCCTCCAGAATTCCCTTCATCTTGCGTGCTCTCTGCCCGCGTCGGAGCGAAGTGTCCGACCGCAGCGCCTGCATCTTTTCCTGGCGATCCTGGATGATCGGCTTGAGCTGCTCCTTCTGGCTGTCCGTCAGGTTCAATCTCTCGCCGAGCCTTTGCATAACTTCGTCTGGCGAGGGCATTTGTCTCGCTTGCGTCGTTTGAGCATCCTGGTCCTGTGCCTTGGCCGGAATGGGGGCCGCCGTGAGTCCCGTTGCAAGTGCACCGCTGACAATCATGCTAAGTACAAATTTCTTCACGTAATACTCCCTCGAGTCCGCCTCCGCGGCTCTGTTTTGTTTGGATTGTGTCTGTCGCCGAGCGATTGCTCAAAGGCTATAACCCGTCTTTTGCGCGGGAATTGTAAGGAAATGTCAAGACACAGCGCCAGGCCGGCCGGTTGGATGCGATGTCTTGGCGGCACCCCAGTGCCCCTAAATTTCAGATTCCATTCAGCCTTTGTCTGAAATAATCAGGCGTTTCTCGAGCGAGGTGATCGTGCTCCGTCATCTTCTCTTATGTGTGTTGGTTGTTTGCGCGGGATCGGCATGGTCCCAAACCAATATCACAGCGAGTTCCGGACAAACCGCTCCAACCTCGGCGGTGCTGACTTTGGCCGACGCTATCCGCCTGGCGAAGGCCAATCTTCCGGCATTCCGCGCCGCCGTAACCGAGGCCGGACTCGCCCGCGAAAATCGCGTCCAGGCGCGCGCCGCTTTGCTTCCCAATGTCTCTTACCAGACCGGCGCGATCTACACTGAGCCTAATGGAACCGATACGGGTGTTTTCATCGCGGCAAATGGTGTTCGCGAATACATCAGTCAAGGTGTGGTTCACGAAGGCATCGGTTTCTCCACCATCGCAGACTATCGCCTCGCACGTTTCCTCGAAGCCGCTGCACGTGCGAACCAGGAGGTTGCGGTCCGCGGACTCGTTGCCACTGTGACCCGCGCCTTCTACACCGAGGTTGTCGCCGGCCGCAAGACGCAGAATGCCGCAGCCGCGGCCGACGAGGCAAAGCGCTTCCTCGATCTGAGCCAGAAACTCGAACGCGGCGGTGAAGTCGCCCATGCGGATGTGATCAAGGCGCAGATACAGGCCAATGATCGCGAACGCGAGTTGCATGAAGCGCGTCTCGCGGAAGAGAAAGCACGGCTCGATCTCGCCGTCCTGGTCTTCGCCAAGTACACTCCCGAGTACCAGCTTGTCGACGATCTTCAGCAAACGCCCGCGCTGCCGGATTTCGCTCACGCCCAGGATCTCGCCGCGCACAACAATCCAGAACTGAAGGCGGCTGCGGCGACCATGAGCGCCGCGCACCAGGAAGTCGCATCCGCCCTCGGCGGCCATCTCCCTTCGCTTTCGGTGGACTACTTTTATGGAATCGATGCGTTGCACTATGCCACGCAAAGCGGGGCAATCAACAATCTCGGGTACCAGGTTTCGGCCAGCCTCAATCTTCCGATCTTCAACTGGGGCGCGACGCAGAGCAAGGTCAAGCAGGCGCAGCTTCGTCGCGATCTCGCCCAGGTCGAACTGAACGCGGCGCAGCGGCAGGCGCTGGCGAATCTCCGTGAGTTCTATAGCGAAGCGCAGACCGCGCTTTCGCAACTCGATATCCTGAAGCAAACCGCGGATCTGGCGACGGAGAGCTTGCACTTAACAACATTGCGCTACCAGGGCGGGGAAGCTACCGCGCTCGAAGTCGTCGACGCCCAGAACACGCTCGTCCAGGCACGCAACAGCTACGAAGACGGCATGGTTCGTTATCGCGTCGCGCTCGCTACTCTGCAGACGCTCACGGGGACATTCTAGGAATGCGAACACTACTCACCGGAGCAGTAATCGCCTGCGTCGCCGCGTCGGCGGCGCTCATCGGCTGTTCCAGCCAGGAGAAAGAACAGGAGCCGGTCGTCACCGTTCAGACCGCGACCGCACGCAAGACGTCCATTGAGCAGGTCATCAGCACTGAAGCCGTTCTTTATCCCAAGAACCAGGCCGCAATTACGCCAAAGGTTGTCGCGCCCGTGCGCAAGTTCTACGTGAACCGCGGGGCGCATGTTCACAAGGGACAACTGCTCGCCGTCCTCGAGAACCGCGACATCGCCGCTTCAGTTACCGAGAACAAGGGCGCTCTCGAACAGGCGCAGGCGAGCTATGAGACCACGACGCGCGCCACCTTGCCCGAGGATCTCCTGAAAGCCGAAGGCGACGCCCGCTCCGCGAAGGAAAATCTCGATGCCCAGCAGAAACTCTACGACAGCCGAAAGTCGCTCTTCGAACAGGGCGCTCTTCCTCGCAAGGACCTCGATTCCGCCGCCGTCGCACTCGCGCAAGCACGCGAGCAATCTCAGGTAGCCGACCAGCATCTTGCGGCCCTGCGAGCGTTCGGAAACAAGGTTGCTGCCCAGGCGGCCGCGGGCCAACTCTCTTCCGCGCAGGGCAAATACCAGGGCTCGATGGCGCAGTTGAGCTACACGGAAATCCGAAGCCCCATCAACGGCATTGTCACGGACCGCCCACTCTACGCAGGTGAAACTCCACCCGCCGGCCAGCCGTTGATGACGGTAATGGACACCTCTTCGGTGATCGCGCGCGCTCACATCCCGCAAGAGCAGGCGGCGCTGCTGAACGTCGGCGATTCCGCCACCATCTCCGCGCCCGAAGTCGGCAACGTTCCTGCGAAAGTTACCATCGTCAGCCCCGCACTCGACCCGGGCAGTACGACTGTCGAAGTCTGGGTGGAAGCCCCTAACAAATCCGGCAAGCTTCGCCCCGGCTCCAGCGTTGAGGTTCGCATGGTCGCCCGCAAGATCAACGATGCCATAGTGATTCCCAAGTCGGCCATCCTCAAGACGCCGGAGAGCGAAACCACGGTAATGGTCGTCGGCAGCGACAACCGCGCCCATAAGACGGTCGTGCAAACCGGCGTGACCAGTGGCGACGAAGTGCAGATCACGAAGAGCCTCAACGCCGGACAGACGGTCATCACTGTTGGCGCCTACGGCCTTCCCGACAACACGCAAGTCAAAGTTGCGGAACAGCAGCCGGCGAAACCGAGTCCCGCCGCCACGGAGAAGGAATAGCGATGGCGTTTCGCGACTGGCTCCACGAAATCCGAACCTCGAAACCCGGCGACGACCGCTACTGGTACACCCGCTTTTCCAAGTCCATCATCTTCGTCATCATCGCGGTTGCCATCGCTGGCGTATACGCCGGAACGACGGTTCCCATCTCCGTCTTTCCGCAAACGAACTTCCCGCGCGTAGTCATCGGCGTCGATAACGGCGTGATGCCCATCAACCAGATGATGGTTACGATCACCCGTCCCATCGAAGAAGGCGTCAACAGCGTTCCCGGCCTGCAGTCGGTACGCTCCATCACCAGCCGCGGCGAAGCCGAGGTCGACCTGTTCTTCGACTGGCACACGGACATGATCACTGCACTGCAACAGGTTGACGCGGCGCTCTCGCATATCCGTCAAGAACTCCCTGCAACTGCTGTCATCACGACGAATCGCCTCACCTTCGCCAGTTTTCCAATCATCGGTTACAGCCTCACGTCCGATACGGTGCCGCAAACGCAGCTCTGGGAGATGGCCGAGTACGAACTCAAGCCGCGCCTCAACCGTCTCAATGGCGTCGCGACGGTAGTCGTCCAGGGCGGCCAGCAGCCAGAGTTCGACATCAGCCCCAACCCGGCGAAGTTGCTTGCCGCTAACGTCACCGTCAACGACCTGCTCGATGCGGTGCAACGCACCAATCTCATCGACTCGCCCGGTCTGATCGAGCAGAACCACAAACTCTACCTCACGCTCGTCAACGGCCAGGTGAAAGATCCCGCTGAACTTGGCCAGATCGTCGTCAAAGTCACCAACGCCGGAATCCCCGTTCGCGTCGCCGACGTCGCCACCGTCGAGCGCGGCGTCAAGCCGCTCTATACGATTGTCACTGCGAACGGCAAACCCGCTGTTCTGCTCAACGTCACCCGCCAGTACGACAGCAACACCGTCGAGGTCGCCAACGAAGTCCACGCCGAAGTCGCGAGCATCCAGAAGATCCTCCCTCCCGGAATAAAAATCGCGCCTTTTTACGACCAGTCGGAGATTGTCAACGAATCCATCAAGAGCGTGCGCGACGCCATCCTCATCGGCATCGCCCTGGCCTCGCTCATCATGGTGCTGTTCCTGCGCGATTGGGGAACATCGATCGTCGCCGCCATGGTCATCCCGGTTACGGTTGTCGTGACGTTCATCTTCCTGAAAGTGCTAGGACAAAGCTTTAACCTGATGACACTCGGCGGTCTTGCTGCTGCCGTCGGCCTCGTCATTGACGACGCCATCGTTGTGGTTGAGAATGTCGCGCTGCATCGCGAGGCCGGCCAGGGTCGTCCGGAAGCCATCAGTAGCGCGCTGAAAGAGATCACCGCACCACTCATCGGCTCCACCATAACGCCGATCGTCGTCTTCCTCCCGCTCGTTGTCATCACCGGCGTCACCGGGCTATTCTTCCGCGCCCTCGCCCTTACCGTTTCCGTTTCGCTGCTAACCTCACTTGCGCTTGCCCTCACCTGGACGCCGACTCTCAGTCAGTACTTGATTGGTGTCCACACCTCTGAGACGCCTGCAAACGGCCCCTTTACTGCCGACCAACTCGAATCCGCCGAAAACGCCGCGATGTCGCATCACATGCGGCGCCTGCTCGACTTCTACGAGCGATGCCTGCGCTTCGCGCTGAACCGTCCGCGCTGGATAGCTATCTTCAGCGCTGTCCTGATCGTCGTCTCGTTCGTTTGTTACAAGGCGCTCGGCACCGATCTTCTTCCCGCCATGGACGAAGGGGGTTTCATTCTCGATTACCTCACTCCCCCAGGCACCTCGCTCGCCGAAACTAATCGCATCCTCAACCACATCGAGCAGATGATTCGCGAGACTCCTGAAGTCCAGGGATTTTCCCGCCGCACCGGCCTCGAACTGGGTTTAGCGGCCGTCACCGAGGCCAATCGTGGCGACTTCGCCGTAAAACTCAAACAAAAGCGCAGCCGCAGCACCGATGAGGTGATCGACGAACTGCGCGGTCGCGTTGCGCGCGAGGAACCTGGCATTGATGTTGAGTTCGTCGAAGTCCTTTCGGACATGATCGGTGATCTCTCCAACGAACCCGAGGACGTCTTCATCAAGCTCTTCGACCCGAACGGCGCCGAACTTCGAGAGTGGGCGCCGAAGGTCGCCGACTCCATCGGCAAAATCCAGGGCGTTGTCGACATTCGTAACGGAATCGAGAACACCATCAGCGGCCCGGCTGTCACCTTCACCGTCGATCCGCTAGTTACCGCGCGCGCCGGTTTCACTCCGCAAGAAGTTGCAACCGACGCGACTGCCATTCTCCAGGGCGAACCCGCAGACACTCCCGTCATCGCCAATGACCGCGCCTATACCATCCGCGTGCGCTTTCCCGAGGCCAACCGTGCCACGCTTGACGCGATGAAGAACACCTTGCTCGTGAGCGCGAGCGGCCGCACCGCAACTCTCGGCTCGCTGGCCTCCATGCAGGAACTCCCCGGCCAAACCGAAATTCGCCGCGAGAATCTCCAGCGCCTCGTATCCGTAACCGCACGTCTCGAAGGCCGAGACCTAGGGAGCGCCATCACCGCCGTGCAGAAGACCGTCAACGACATGCACCTGCCTTCGACCATCCACGTTGTCTACGGCGGCAAGTACGAAGAGCAGCAGAAATCCTTCCACGACCTCATGCTCGTGCTTCTGCTCGCCATCGTCTTCGTCTTCATTGTCCTGCTGTTCGAATTCCGTACCTTCGCCGCACCGCTAGCGATTCTTTCATCGGCGCTTCTCTCCACCGGTGGCGTGTTCTTCGCGCTGCTCATCACCGCCACAACCTTCAACATTGCCTCGTTCATGGGACTCATCATGGTCGTCGGCATCGTGGCCAAGAACGGCATCCTTCTCCTCGACGCCGACTACAGGTTTCGGCGCGAAGGCATGTCCGCCTTCGATTCCATGATCCTCGCCGGCCGCCGCCGTCTACGCCCTATCGCGATGACCGCTCTCGCCGCCGCCGCGGGAATGCTCCCGCTGGCGCTAGCTCTCGGGGCCGGTTCGCAAATGCTCCAACCCCTTGCGATCGCCGTCATTGGCGGCATAGCCATTTCCATGGTGCTCTCGCTCATCATCACCCCCGCCGTTCACTATTACTTGAGCCATTCAAAAGAAGGGAATTGAGATGAAAAAGCTGACCCTCGTCATCGTCCTGATGCTCTTGGCCGTTTCGGCCGTGTCGCAAACTTCAAAGACGCACTATCAGCAGACCGCCAAGTGGACGCTCGGCGGCGAAGGTTTCTGGGACTACCTGCTCTACGATCCAGTCGGCCATCGCCTCTTCGCAGCGCACAATGACAAGGTGCTCGTCATAGACGCCTCCAACGGCAAGCAAATCGGCGAAATCCCAACCGAAGGCGCCCACGGTACCGCTCTCGTGCAGGACAAAGGCCTCGGCTTCTGCACCAATGGACGCGCCGGAACCGTCACCGTGTTCGACCTGAAAACGCTCGCCAAGAAAACCGATATCAAGGTCGGCGAAAATCCCGATGCCATCATCTACGATCGTTACTCGAAGCACGTGATCGTGATGAACGGGCGCAGCCATGACATGATGGCGATCGATCCCTCAACCCTGAAAGTCGTCGCCGACGTGCCTCTCGGCGGCAAACTGGAATTCGCCGCCTCCGATCGTTCGCACGTCTACGTCAACGTAGAAGACAAGGGCGAGATCGGCGTCGTCGACAGCAAAACCTGGAAGCAGGTCAATACCTGGAAACTGAACGGCTGCCAGGAGCCATCCGGCCTGGCCCTCGACGAGAAAACCGATCGCCTGTTCGCCGTGTGCGGCGACAAGAAGATGATCATCCTCAACGCCAAAACTGGCGCAGAAATCGCCAGCGTTCCCACCGGCGGCGGCACCGACGCCGATCGTTACGATCCCGGACTGAATTACGCGTTCGCCTCCAACGGGGAAGGAACGCTAACGGTTGTCGGCGAAAAGAACGGCAAGTACGAAGTCGTCGAGAACGTGCAGACCGCGCGCGGCGCCCGTACTATGGAACTCGATCCGAAGACGCACACCATCTACCTGGCGACGGCCGAATTCGGCCCACCAGCCGAAGGTCAGCGCCGCCCCAGCATCAAGCCCGGAACATTTATGATCCTGGTGTATTCGTACAAGAAGTAGCGATCCACTCGCGTTTTCCGGTGCGCCACGTCTGCCGCAGTCAGCAGACGTGGGCACCACGAAACTTAACGTCTCCACATCCGCGCGCTTTCGCAAACGTGGATTCACCCACCAGCGACCAGCCACCATCGACGAAGCTCTTGTCTTCGCCATCTTTCCCGAACTAAACTTCTCCCCTCTCGGAGGAACCATGTCATCTCGTCTTCTTAGTGTGCTTGCGACCCTTGGCCTATGCGGACTCGCACTTTTCCTCGTAGGCGCCAGCGCTCCGAAATCGCAAAACAACGACGTCTTCAAGAACGCATGGCGCTTCGAAAAAGGCGGCTGGATCTACGTCCATCTCCAGGGCGCTCCTCATGACATCGGCTACCAGCACGGCACTCTGCTCGCGCCTGAAATCAAGGACGCCTTCGAAGCAATTCGTTTCCAGGACACACGCCGCACCAAGCGCGACTGGAACTTCTTCCGTGACACCGCGAAGAACATCCTCTGGCCGCACATCGACGAGGAGTATCGGCAGGAACTGCAGGGCATCGCCGACGGCCTCCACGACAAGGGCGTGAACATGGACGTCTACGACGTCGTCGCGCTCAACGCCTTTGAAGAGATCCCCGACTACTACATTCCGTGGCTTGAAAAGCAGCAGCACGCCGAACTCACGCCCGGCCTTGTCGCGCCCGGCAATTGCTCCGCCTTTGTCGCTACAGGTTCCTACACGAAGGACGGCAAGCCGGTCATCGCGCACAACAACTGGACCAGTGTCATTCCCGGCGCGCGCTGGCGCATCATCTTCGACATCGTTCCCAAGTCCGGCCACCACATGCTGATGGACGGCTTTCCGGGCATCATCACCAGCGACGACGACTTCGTCGTCAATGACGCCGGCCTTGCGGTCACTGAAACCACCATCACGCAGTTCGAAGGCTTCGATCCCAATGGCAAGCCAGAGTTCATGCGCTCGCGCAAAGCCATCCAGTACGCAACCTCGATCGACGACTACGTGAAGATCATGCTCGACGGCAACAATGGCGGCTACGCCAACGATTGGCTGCTCGCCGACTACAAGACCGGCGAAGCTGCCCGATTCGAAGAGGGACTGAAACACCATCGCGTCTGGCGGACGAAGGACGGCTATCTCGTCGGCTCCAACTTCCCCAGCGACCCCGAATTGATTCGCGACGAAGCTCCCGAGTTCGACGTCAATGACAAGTCGACCTCCCCGAATGCACGACATATCCGCTGGGACGAACTGATGACGAAGAACAAAGGGAAAATCGATGCCGCTTTGGCGCAACAGTTCCTTGCCGACCACTACGACACCTTCGAGAAGAAGATCGATCCCGACGAGCGCACCCTTTGCGGGCACGTTGAAGATTCGCCCCGCGGCATTCCCCAGTGGGGCTGGGGCAAATTCCATCCGGGTGGCACCGTGCAGGGCAAGGCCATGGACGCGTCGATGGAAAAGAACATGAGCTTCGTCGCCCGCCGCGGCCACAACTGCGGCGCCGATTTCATTGCCTCAAAATTCCTGCAGGCCCACCCTGAATACAATTGGCAGAAGCCCTATCTCACCGACATGAAAGCCGGCCCCTGGACCGAATTCAAAGCCGGAGAAAAGAAATAGTGAGTGGTGGAACGTAGGACAATTCACCACAGAGGCACAGAGGCACAGAGACTCTGACAATAACTGCAAATGGAACAGGCACGGAATTCGATTCCGTGCCTTTGTTCATTGGGCTTTTATGACTGAGTTCCTGTGTGCCTCGGTGTCTCTGTGGTGAGCCGGTTCTGAGCGAAACCTGGGACCTGCGTTAAATCTCCTCAAACACCCCCACCAGCTTCTCACTCTCCGTCAACTCCCCGCACTTCCGATCGATTGCGTTGTACTCGAACTCCACCGTCTTCTTGAACTCCGGGAACGCGTGCGGGGAATCCCACTTATCCACCGTAAGATACCGGCCCGGAGCATTCATATCCCGCATCAGCTTCGTCCCGAAATAATCCGGACTCTTGCGAAACAGCATCGCCCACAAACCCTCGCCGTTGTAGAAGAGCTCGAACTCTTCCTCTCGCCCCGGTCTTACCTGGAACTCCCAAACGATCTTCACCATCCCTGAATTCTCCCATATAGAAGCCAGTCCGTGTCCCACGTCTTCCCCGTGCCCCACATCTGCCGCAGTCAGCAGATGTGGGCACCACAGGCCCCAGACAGCTCTCTCCGGACTTCCTCAATTCGCAAACTGCTCCCCGATTCGCAAGTTCCCCCGCCAACAGCGGTCTTTTCTGGCCCATCCAACTACAGAAGAGGAATCCAGCACTCAATCGCCCCGGAAGAACCAAGAACCTTGAACCAGCAACCGTCAGTCACGAGTTTCCTCGCCGTTTGACCGCTTTCCATCCGGTCTCTTAAACTGTTCTTTTGCCAAGTTGTATGGATCCTGACCTGTGGGCCAGCACCTCGCAGCTTGACGCCGGAACCTTTCCGGCACGGAACTTTTTCCTGAAGGCTTTTCCTTGACCACAACCGATACGAATACCGAAGTTACTAACCCTTGTCTCCGCGAGATTTCCGTTGAAATCCCCGCCGAGACCGTCCAGAAAGAGCGCGACGCTGTTCTCGCCAAGTACTCCCGCTTCGCCAAGGTACCCGGCTTCCGCAAGGGCAAAGTGCCTGCGTCCATCATTCGCCAACGCTTCTCCGAAGACGTCAACCAGGAGATCCTCGAGTCGCTCGTGCCGCGTTACCTGCGCCAGGAAACCGCGAAACAGAATCTCTCGCCTGTCTCCCAGCCCAAGATCGTCGATCTGCATATGCACGAAGGCGAGCCGCTGACTTTCAAGGCCTCGTTCGAGATCCTTCCCGAGTTCGATGTCCCCGGCTACCAGGAACTCCGTGCCGAGAAAGAAGACACAACCGTCACCGATGACGACGTCCAGAAAGCTCTCGACAATCTCCGCGAGCAGCACGCCACATACGAGAACATGGACGAAGGCCGGGCCCTCCAGGACGGCGACTTCGCCCAAGCCGGCTTCACCGGAACCTCCGAAGAAGAAGGTGCCAAGCCCGTCGACATTCCCGAAGTCCTCGTCGAGATCGCCGGTGCCAATACCATTCCTGAATTCACCGAGAACCTCCGCGGCATGAAGGCCGGGGAAGAGAAGACCTTCGACGTCAAGTATGCCGACGACTATGGCGACCAGCGCCTCGCCGGCAAGACCGTCCACTATAAGGTCACGGTAAAGGGTCTCAAGAAGAAGTCCCTTCCAGAACTCAACGACGAATTCGCGAAGGAACTCGGCGCCGAACTCAACACGATCGAGGAGCTCCGTACTCGCATTCGCGAAAGCCTGCAGGCCGAAAAGGATCATCAGGCGGAGCACAAAGCCAAGGACAAGCTCGTCGAAGACCTCGTCAATCGTTATGAGTTCGCAATCCCCGAGTCGCTTGTCGAAAGCCAAGTCGACACTCGCCTGGAGCGTGGCATGCGTGCCCTGGCCGCCCAGGGAATGAAGGTCGAGGACTTGCGCAAAATGGACTGGGGTCGCCTGCGTGAAGGTCAGCGTGAAGCTGCGCGCCGTGAGGTGAAAGCATCTTTAATTTTGGATAAGATTGCCGACGCCGAAAAGATTGAAGTTCCAGATGCCGATGTCGATCGCGAAATCGAAGCCGTTGCCCGCCAGTCGCAGCAACCGCTCGACGAGGTCCGTCACCGTTTGACGGAAAATGGTGGTCTGGATAGAATCCGCACCAGAATTCGGAACGATAAAGCCCTCGACTTCCTATATCGCCGGCCCGCTTAGCGGGCCTTTACCAGCCCTGAACCACTTGCTCAGGGCGCCAAAGGAGCCGAACCTATGCTTGTGCCCATGGTGATCGAACAAACCAGCAGGGGCGAGCGCGCGTACGACATTTACTCCCGTCTGCTCCGGGAGAACATCATCTTCATCGGTACTCCTATCGACGACAACGTCGCCAACCTGGTGATCGCGCAACTCCTTTTTCTTGAAGCCGAAGATCCGGAAAAGGATATCTCGCTCTACATCAACTCGCCGGGCGGTTCCATCACCGCGGGAATGGCCATCTACGACACCATGCAGTTCATCCGGCCCGACGTTTCGACCATCTGCATCGGACAGGCCGCCTCGATGGCCGCGCTTCTCCTGGCCGGAGGCGCTGCCGGCAAGCGGTTCTCCCTTCCGACCTCTCGCATCCTGATTCACCAGCCCCTCATGTCAGGGCTTTCCGGTCAGGCCACCGACATCGACATACACGCCCGCGAGATTTTGCGTATGAGGGAGATCACAAACAGCCTGTTATCGAAGCACTGCAATCAGCCGCTGGAAAAGGTAGAAAAGGACGTAGAGCGTGATTTCATCATGAACGCCGCGCAGTCCAAGGAGTACGGCATCATCGACGAGATCATCTACAAGCATAAGTAGGCTTCGGTTGATTGGTCGTGGGTGGAGCAGGCCTTTGGGCCTGCAGCAAAGGGTTAGCGGGAAGGGGCACGGCTTCGGCCGTGCCGCACCGAGTAAGTGGAAAGCAAGCTTCAGCCCCCGAGGTTACTCCCGAGGGAACATGTAACCTTGGTAACCACCGTTTTTCGTAACTAGGTCTTTTGTTGGATTGTAGTTGGAGTAAGCTGAGTCGAACATTGTTGCAAGGGCTTTCTTGATCGGCCCTAAGGACCCCGGGAAAGAGCGCTTTACGGGGAGCGCATTGTGGTTAGGAGTCTTCTGTGAGATCGAGGTCCGGTTCAGACGAAGTTCTACGCTGCTCGTTCTGCCACAAATCGCAGGACGCCGTAGCCAAGCTCATTTCATCCCCGAGCGATTATCCGCGCGCCTATATCTGCGACGAGTGCGTCGCCGTCTGCAACTCCATCCTGGAAGACGACCGCACCGAAACCGCCGCCGGTCCGTCGCCCACGCACTTACCCAAGCCGCAGGAGGTAAAAACCTTCCTCGACGAATACGTGATTGGCCAGGAGCAGACCAAGAAGAAGCTCGCCGTGGCTGTTTACAACCACTACAAGCGCGTCTTCATGAACCGGCAGCGCAACAGCGAAATCGAGCTCCAGAAATCCAACATCCTGCTCATCGGACCCACCGGAACCGGCAAGACGCTCCTCGCGCAGACGCTGGCCAAGATGCTCGACGTTCCCTTCGCCATTGTCGATGCCACCACGCTGACCGAAGCCGGCTACGTCGGCGAAGACGTCGAGAACATTATTCTTAAGCTGCTCCAGGCCGCCGACGGCGACGTCAGCCGCGCCCAGACCGGAATCATCTATATCGACGAGATCGACAAGATCGGACGCAAGGACGAGAACCCGTCCATCACTCGCGACGTCAGCGGCGAAGGCGTCCAGCAGGCGCTCCTCAAGATTCTCGAAGGCACCGTCGCAAACGTTCCGCCGCAGGGCGGACGCAAACATCCGCACCAGGAGTTCACCCCAGTCGATACCACGAATATCCTGTTCATCTGCGGTGGTGCATTCGTCGGCCTCGAACGCATCATTGGACGCCGCGTCGGCAAGAAAGCCATGGGCTTCCGCGCCGAAGAGGAAAAGGACGCCAAGCAGGTTCCAACCACCAACAAGCGCGACACCGAACTGCTGGCGCAGGCGGAACCGCAGGACCTCATCAAGTTCGGCCTCATCCCCGAGTTCGTCGGCCGCATGCCCGTCGTCGGCATCCTCAGCGATCTCGATGAAGCCGCGCTCGTCGAAATCCTCACGCGCCCGCGCAACGCTATCACCAAGCAGTATCAGCGGCTGTTCGAGTTCGAGAACGTGAAGCTCAAGTTCACCGACGACGCCCTCCACGCCATCGCCCACGAAGCCCTCAACCGCAAGGTCGGCGCTCGCGGCCTCCGCATGATCCTCGAAGAACTCATGCTCGACCTGATGTATCACCTGCCCAGCCAGAAGAAGGTGAAAGAGTTCGAGGTCACTCGCGAAATGGTCGAGAAACGCGACGTCTCGCTGGCCATGCTGGAAAAGGCGGGATAGAAATCCAGCATTTTCAGACGTTCAAGGCCGCGAACTTCGCGGCCTTCAGTTTTGTCGTTCTGCCGTTTTGCCGTTGCTGTTCGCCGCTACATCTCCCCACCTCTCTGCCCTCATCTCACTTCAGGTGCCTACGAAGCCGAAGCGGCGGCCGAAACCGCAGAAGTCCTCCCTCGCCGAGCTGCCGAAGCCATCGACCGAATTCGATGCCAAGCTCCGGGAGGAATTCGACCGCTCGCGTGTGCTGCGGACGGTCGCGATTGTCGCCATTCTCCTAATCCTGGGCTGGATCATCGCGGCCCTGTTCGCGCCCGGGCCTGACTATAAGCTGACCGCCGCTCCCACCGCTCCGCTCGATTCCGATCTCTACATCCACGAACTGCAGGCGATGACCGGAGCGCGCATCACTCACTCCAATTCCATCGACCCGATTCCCAACGGCGACCACTTCTACGCTGCCGAACTCGACGCCATTCGCAACGCGCGTTCCACCATCAACATGGAGGCCTACATCTTCCATCGCGGCGATGTCTCCCGCCAGGTGCTCCAGGTGCTCACGGACCGCGCCCGCGCGGGAGTTCAGGTTCGGGTGGTCGTCGACGCAATGGGCAGCTTCTCCACGCCGAAGCGGTACTTCAACGACCTGCGCAAGGCTGGCGGAAAGATGGAGTTCTATCACCCGCTGCGCTGGAACACCTGGATGAAGTCGAACAATCGCACGCACCGCGAAGTGCTGATCGTCGATGCGGCAACGGCGTTCGTCGGCGGAGCGGGAATTGCCGATCACTGGTACTACGATCGGCCGCCAAAGCATCCGCGATGGCGCGACGAGATGTTTCGCGTGCGCGGAGAAGCGGTGCGCTCCATTGAGGGAGTCTTCCTGGAGAACTGGCTTGAAGCTTCGGGAGAGTTGATCGCCGGCGAGAAGTTCTTCCCCGCGGAACCCGAAGCAGGGGAGACCACAATCCTGGTAATGCCGAGTTCGCCGTCCGAGGGGGGTTCAACCCCGGCGCGCGTGCTCTTCCAGACGCTGATGGCAAGCGCCCACAAGAGCATCCAGATCACTACCCCGTACTTTCTCCCGGATAAGAGCCTGACGCGGGATCTGCTGACTGCCCGCAAGCGCGGCGTCACCGTGCGCATTCTCGTTCCGGGCAGCAAGAGCGATCACCTTATGACCCGCAGTTCGAGCCGCGGATCGTACGGCCCGCTGCTGCAGGCCGGCGTCGAGATCTACGAGTATCAGCCCTCGATGATTCACGCGAAGATCATGGTCGTAGATGACCTGTGGAGCATCGTCGGAACCACCAACATGGACAACCGCTCCTTCGGTCTGAACGACGAGGTCAACCTCGCAGTACTCGACCCGCAACTGGCCGCGACACTGGAGCAGCAGTTTAACCAGGACCTCGCAAAGTCGCAGCGGCAAACGTACGAGCGGTGGAAGAATCGCTCGCTTTGGGAACGGTTTGCGGAATGGCTCGGCTGGCTGATTGAGAAACAGGAGTAGTGAGTTATTGCTTTTTTCGCTGATGCCACCCCCTATTTTTGTCCTCCTTTAGTTTTCAACAGTTACGGAAATTTTCCTGATATCTCAGTGAGAGCAAAGAACTTAAATCTAAAAATCCAGCTATATTCTTTCTTTCCAGGGATTTACGTTCGGAAAAACGTGATTTGGGCGCGTGTTATCGGACGTAAAGGGGTTGTAAGGCGCAGGTCACCGCAAGAACGCGATCCGCCATCCTCCAAGGCGGGAAGCAATTTGGCCAATAGCCAATAGCAACAGCAAGTGCGCCGATTCCGAAGGACGACTGGGGGTAGCCCAGGAGTTTCACAGTCCTGGGAGGGCGTCGGCCGCGGCCGTGTACCGCCGCGACGAGTCGGGATGTCAAAGAGCGTTCTTCGCTTCTCGTGCTTCGTCCTTCGGGGACTTGAGAACACGAACGGGTCGGTACCCGGATTTAGGTTCTCAGTTCCACGTTGTTCTGCGCCGAGAAGCGCCGCATCCTTAGAGAGAACTACCCACCCTAACAGACGGCCAGGATGGAGCACCCAGGGGTAGGACGCAAAAGCTTGCGGCGCCCACTTGGGCGCCGCTCGATGGACTGTGTCCAGAACAATTGTACAACGTGGGGTCAAGGATTTCGGCGGTTGGGGATGAGGAGAATTTCCGGGGAGTTCCAAAATGGGAACGAATTCGTACTCAGGCCGCCCTACGGTCGGTCCTATGGTCCAACTCGAAGTCGCAGGCGACTCCGGCCGAGTGCTCGAGGTCGAGCATAGGGAGCAAGGAAACGAAGAAGGTGTGGTGGGGATCGGTAAGGGACGAAATCTTCCAGAGGGCGACCGCGAGGACAACGATGGCGATGGTGAGGTAAACCATAAGCCACCTCTGAGTTCAATGGTAGGTCTTGATTGTTAATGGAAGATTACGGTCGTGTGAATTCTGTGGCGGGGACTGCCCACCCTTCGCGCTGGATGGCGCGCGAGTAGGGTAGCCACCGCAGAGACGGGAAGGGTGGACAGGCGAGAGGCTGCGCTTCCAGTACGCGAGCTACTTTGGAACCTGCGGTTTCAGTTTCTCCCGCGTCGTGAAGTAGAGATCGGTATGCCCAGATCCTCACGGGCGCATCCGAACCGAAGTCCTCCCGCCCGGTCTCGCCGATGCGAGACGTAGAAGTCGGATCCCCCGCACCCTCCGGGCCGCATGCTCGCGAAGTACAGCTCGTGTTCATAAATGCCTAGTGCAGGACAACTCTCGTCGTAAGGTGAATTGACTTTCGGCAGCACCTGCGGGATCCCGCCGAAAAGGCCTGAAGGTCGAGGACGGCGACATGCAACAGCTCAAGGCTGATCCTGCTCTCGACCCTCTTCGCTCCGATCCGCGATTCCAAGACATTCTGCGTCGCATGAAGTTCCCACCCCTAGACTGTGGGATTAAGGAAATAACGGCTGCCAGGTTCTAGAAAGCCCCCAATCGGTCAATGAGCGCCATTTGCCAGTAAACTGATCGGGCATATTGCGGACGATGGCACTGATGTGGCATAAGTGGATAGTCACATAGGTGCTATGAAGAGCAGACGGGAACTAATCGCGGCCAAGGCGCAAATTGAAGAGCTTCTCCGGTCGATCAGCCTCACTCCAGAGCAGCGGGATCACTATCTGCGTGAACTCGAGGAGCTTAATCTCAGACTCGGGAAAGACACTTTCTCGAGAGACGCCAGCACCGCTGCGACATCCGACTAGCGGCCTGCATTAAGAACCGTTCTAATCCAGCCTCACGCTCCTCAGCATGTTCTCGTAGGTCGGTCGCAGGTTGTCGAAGTCGTTCTGCGGCGCGATGAAGACTAGAAAGACGACTGATCCGTCGTTGCGTGGGAGCGTGACGAGCCAATCGCGTTCGCCCTGGCGCTGACCGTTCGGGCCTTGGATCGGCGAGGTCGAGGCCAGGTCTACGGAGCGGCCGCGAAGGCCGTTGACGTTGATCGTCTGCGGCCGGCCGATCGCCTGCATCCCCTGGTTACCCTGCTGCAGACTCTGGATGATCTCGCTGGTCATCTGGTCGAGATTCATGCTCTGGCCGTTAGGCGGCGCGGCGCCGTTGATCACGACTCCATACGCGATCTCGTTGCCGGAGACTCCCGCGGGCGGCGCGATCGTGACCGATTGTTGCTGCTGCTGATCGCCGATCACTTGCCAGTTGTCCGGATACTTCATAGAGATGAAGTTCAGGTTCAGGCTCCTGAAGTTCCCGCTCGGACGAATGTCGGAGGTCGGGAAGTTGCCCATCGGCCGGGTCTGCGACGCGGGAGTCGCGACCGGCGGTGCGCCGGGATTATTGGTGAAGACTGCTCCGTTCTGCTGGTTCAACTGCGACCATTGGCCGGACTTCGCCCCAGCCTGGATTTCCTGCGCGGTATAGAGTTTCAGGCGTTGTGCCTGATTGCGGGCATTCAGGAACGCCTGGCTGTTGTCCTGGAAGCGTTTAGTGGGCCAGTTGGCGACCTCGTCCTTGATGGCCTGGTATCGATTGCCCGGATTGGGGTGGTCGCTGAGGAACTGCGGGCCGCCGCCACTCTGCTGCGCGAGCGTCTCAAAGAAGTTTGCCAGTTCGATGGGATTGAAGCCAGCCTTGTACATGATGATGGCGCCAACGGCATCGGCCTGCCCTTCATCGGCTCGCGAATACTTCAGCACGACCGCTCCGGCGCCGATCTGGATGCCGGCGCGGGCCAGTCCGGCCCAAATGCTGTTGGAGCCGCCGAGGATTGCTCCGGCAAGTCCAGCGAGACCCTCAAGCGTGCTGGTTTTCCCCATCTGCTTGGCGGAATGCATCATGTAGACGTGGGACATTTCGTGAGCCATGACTCCGGCGAGCTGTGCCTCGTTCTTGGCCGCGGTGATTGCGCCGACGTTGACGAACATCTCGCCGCCCGGAAGCGCGAAGGCGTTGATGTCCTTCTCGGGAATGACGTGGAAGCGGAAAGGCCAGCTGTACTGCGGCGGAATCTGGGCAGCGAGGCGCTGGCCGAGCTGGCGGACGTACTGGGTCTCGGGGCTGTTGTCGGGCAGCACCGGCATCTGCTTGTAGACCTCCGCCGCGGCCTGCTCACCCATCTTTTCCTGTTCCTGCTTGGAGAGCGGAGCGTTGCCCGGGTTTGGCAGCTCGGGGTTGTGGATAGCCGCGATCGTCTCTGACGCGAGGAAACACGTGACCAAAAGTACGGCCATTACGCGAGTAAGTATCGGTTGCTGTCTCATGTCTCTTCCTTGTTCGCCTAAGAGACGAACACGCCGGATCTCAATGTAAAAAGGACCTGAATGTTAGATGCGGAATTCGGTTTAAGCGAATTTTAGGAGCTCTGGGGAGAGGAGAGCAACCCAAGAACGGAAGATCAGGAGAACCGAAGAACGAAGAAGAACAGGGCCACATCCGCCAACTGAGGCAGATGTGGGCACCGGCGGATCACTTGTGGTCGAGGAGGGAGCCTCCGCCAGCGGCTTCGCGGCGGCTGACGCTGCGGGTGGCGCGGGCGGCTGAGTTCTGGGAGACGAATTCGGGGCCGTATTTCTCGAGCAGCACCGGGACGAGCGCACCTTCGGCTTCCTTCACGAAAGTCATCTCGCCGCTGGAGTCCATGTCGATGCGGATGAAGTCGCCGAGCTTGACCTGTCCGGTGGCAACGAGGTTGGCGAGCGGGAAGACCACGAAACGTTCGATCGCACGCTTAAGGTGTCGGGCGCCGTACTTGAGGTCGGTGCCTTCGGTGAGCAGAAACTGCTTGACCTTTGGCGTACAGGTAAAGACGAACTGGTTGTTTCCGGTGGCCTGCAGGATTCGCTGCTGGACCATGCCGAGTTCGATTTCGAGGATCTGGCCGAGGTGCTCGGAGCGGAGCGTCTTGAACACGACAACTTTGTCAATGCGGTTCATGAACTCGGGCGAGAACTTGCGACGCGCGGCTTCGACGGCAGTGCGATTGATCTTCTCGTCGAGCTTGGTGTCGAAGACGGCGGGCACGGGAGAGAATCCCATAGTACCGTTGATGAGTTCGTTCATCTCGGCGGCGCCGAGGTTCGAGGTCATTACGATAACGCACTGAGAGAGGTCGACCCGGCGATTGTCGCCGAGGGTGAGCGTAGCCTTGTCGAGGATGCCGAGCAGGAGCTGCCAGAGAGCGTCGGAAGCTTTCTCGATTTCGTCGAAGAGAACGAGCGAGAGCTTGAGCTTTTCCGTGTGCCACTGGTTGAGCGCTTCCTGGGTGAGGAGCGGATGGGTTTCGCGGTGGCCGAGGTAGCCGGGGGGAGAACCAATGAGCTTGGCGATCTCGTGCGAGTGCTGGAACTCGGCACAGTCGATTTTGACGACCGCACGCGCGTCTCCGAAGAGGGATTCGGCCATGGCTTCGACGACGCGAGTTTTGCCCGAACCGGTTGGGCCAAGAAACAGAAGATTGCCCACGGGACGGTTCGGAGGGTTGAGGGATGCGAGGAACATCTGGTAGATCTCGGTGACTTTTTCGACGGCGAGTTCCTGTCCAACAATTCGCCGACGTAATGCCGCCTCGAAGTCCTGGGCCTCGGTGGACCGACGATTCGGATCAAGAGTAGCGTTAAGTCCGGTCTTCATATGTCGCGCTCATCAAGAGCGGCGTGCGGGGCCCAGCATTCTGGTATTCCCAGATACTGAGTCGGTGAGATGGAACCAGCGGCTTTAGAGTTGCTCGAACGGGAAAGTTAGCAACTCTTGTCCCCCACACTGATTACTTAGATGCTGAAGGAATGTTTCGCGGAAGCGGTGATACGACGCTGGGGTTGGCGCTGTTAGCAAGTTACGAAAGACGAAATACAACTCATGTACTACTTGGTGCCTCAGTGCTGATTAGAGTTGAAGCAGGCCGTGGTAGTATCCACCCAGCATCATCTCTGGATAAAACTTAATGCCACGGAAGAAGTTGTCGACGGTGACGATTCTGGCCGGCGTCCTTGTGCTGGCCGCGGTTTCGCTCTACTCAATGGGCCATGCGGCGATTTCGCGGTCGGGGTCGGGACAGCCGCAGAAACAGGAAGTGTCAGCGCTGCATACTCCCGCCGCTCACGGTGATGTGCTTTCGACGAAGGATGCGAAAAGGAAAGGTACGGCCGCGCCCGCGCAGGCGGAGACGCCCATCATCGTGCCGCCGGGAGCGGAACTGCATACGATCGCGAAGGGCGAGACGATCCCGGGATTGTTGTATTCGTATTTGCCGCAGACGAAGTACATGACGAAACCGGAGTTCGAGGCGGCGTTGCGACAGGCGAACCCGCGGTTGAAAGGATTGTTCCCGAAACCCGGCACAAAGGTGATCATCCCGGGAATTGAGCCGCAGCCGATTGTGGAGAAGTCGGTGCCGGTTCCCAAGGATTACGAGGTAAAAGCGATCTATTTGACCGGCGTGATGGCCGGCAGCGAAAACGGGCTGAAGATCATTCAGCGGTGGAAACAGGCGGGCGGAAATGCGGTCGTGTTCGATATTAAAGATAGCGATGGTCTGCTGAGTATTCCGTTCGACAATCCGCTGGCGCCGCACAACAAGCATGTTCCAATCCGTAACCTGCCGAAGTTCACTCGCTACCTGCACAGTCTTGGAATGCACGCTATCGCGCGCATCGCGATCTTCCGGGACGAGTATATTGCGACACAGCATCCCCAATTGGCGGTGAAGTCTCGGAAGACGGGACTGCCTTGGAAGGAGAACGGGAAACAG
Source organism: Terriglobia bacterium (assembly GCA_032252755.1). Classification (NCBI taxonomy): domain Bacteria; kingdom Pseudomonadati; phylum Acidobacteriota; class Terriglobia; species Terriglobia bacterium. The sequence continues at coordinate 183,781 of JAVUPY010000017.1, read as the reverse complement.
GTCTGGACGGATCCGTCGCACAACGAAGTGCAGAACTACGACATTGCTCTGGCGAAGTATGTGGCTGATAGCGGGGCAGACGAGATCCAGTTCGATTATGTGCGCTTCCCGGCGGAGGGCGATCAGAAGGATGCGAAGTTCATGTTCGAGACGGAGCATCCAAAGTGGCAACGCGCGGACGTGATTGAGGATTTCCTGACCAAGGCGCATGAGGCGCTGAAGCAGAAGCACGTACTGTTTTCGCTCGACGTGTTCGGGGTGATGGCGTGGCAGCGGACCGTAGATTTGAGCCACACGGGACAGGACATCGTGAGGATGGCGAAGCACTGCGACGTGATCTCGCCGATGATTTATCCGTCGCACTTCTTCGGGATGGATGGGATTGCCCAGCCGGGAGATGCGCCGGAGCATTTTATTGGCGAGTCGATGGACCGGTTCGTGAAAATCACGGCGGGTTCGGGAGTGGTGCTGCGGCCGTGGTTGCAGGCTTTCGGGTGGCGGACGAAGACGTATTCTGTCGATTACATCCTGACGCAGGTGAAGACGTCGAATGCGCGTGGCGGGATCGGGTTCCTGTTCTGGAATGCGCGGAACGATTATTCGAAGCCGTTTGGAGCCATGCCGTTGATGGAGGCAAATAAGCAGGTGTACTTCCATGTGCCGAAAGCACCTGTGACGACGGCGAGTGTGGCGGCGAAGTAAACGGCAATAAAAGGCAGAGGGCAGGACGGAACTGGTAGCCCGTCTGCTCTTTTTTTGTTGGGAGTGGAGAATAGGCGAGCTTCGCTCGCCCGGTCTACATTGGGCAGAGCATCGTGTCCGGCGATGCGGAGGCGCTCCGAACTGCTCGCAGGCGCCGGCGCTTTCAACTGCAGAGCGTCCCCGACTACTAGGTTATAATTCTTAAGTCTCCCCCGTATTCGTGCGCCCTTCGGGTGGACGCGGGCGCGGGGTGAGCGCATCCCCGCAGAATTAAGGAGCGTCCATGCCCCTCCAGAAGACCGAGAAGATCTGGCACAACGGAAAACTCATAGCCTGGGACGATGCGAAGCTGCACGTCATGGCTCACGTGGTGAACTACGGTTCGTCACTGTTCGAGGGCGTGCGTTGCTATAAGCGTCCGAGCGGCGCCGGGATTTTTCGCGCGGCAGAGCATATTCAGCGGTTGATTGATTCGTCGAAGATTTACCGCATCGAAGTTCCGTATACACGGGACGAACTGGTGCAGGGCATGGTGGACGTGGTGAAGGTCAACGGTGTTGCGCCGTGCTACATACGTCCAATCGTGCTGCGTGGATACGGCGAGGCGGGCGTGAATCCGTTCAATTCGCCGACCGAGGTTTATATCGCGAACTATCCGTGGGGCAAATACCTGGGTGGCACGGAAGACGAGGGCGTGGATGTGTGCGTATCGTCGTGGACGCGGCTGGCGCCGAACACGATGCCTGCGATGGCAAAATCCGGCGCAAATTACATGAATTCGCAGCTGATCAAGATGGAAGCGATCGTGAACGGCTATGTCGAGGGCATTGCACTGGACGTGAATGGTTACGTCAGCGAGGGTTCGGGCGAGAACCTGTTCGTTGTTCGGAGAGGGAAGCTGTTGACGGCACCGCTGGGGAACTCGGTGCTGCCTGGTATTACTCGCGATTCGGTCATCGACCTGGCGAAGGATCTCGGGATCCCGGTGATCGAGCAGATGATTCCGCGCGAGATGCTGTACATCTCCGACGAAGTGTTCTTCACGGGCACTGCAGCGGAAATTACACCCATACGGTCAGTGGACAAGATCACGGTCGGCAACGGCAAAATCGGGCCGATCACGAAGCAGATCAAGAACGAGCTCTTCGGGATCTTCGATGGATCGAGGCCGGATAAGTACAACTGGTTCACGCCGGTGGCGGTGGAAGTGAAGCAACCGGTCAGTGTATAAACAGCAAAACGGCCAAGGGAAAAGCGGCACGGAAACGAAGTCAAAGGGCAGAGGGTAAAGGGCAGAACGAAGTGCTCGACCTTCTGCCCTTAGTGTTGCTCCGCGATCGGTATCGACCGATCAAATTCGATAGAGATATTTGAGTGACGTGGGCGAGCGTGACGGATGTTCAACCCGACCCCAGATAACGTGGTCCCGTCCCTAGTGGCTTTGGCAAAAGCCTCGGTGAGACTAAGAACGCATGGTCGGCATCCTGCTTACTGGAATCGCGAGCGTTCGATCGGTTGTGTCATGCAGCACCAGATTGTGGGGGGAGATCGTCACATCAATTTCTGAATACTCGCCGGAGAGTGTGGTCACAAACAGATGATAGGCGGTTGCCATCGTTTCCCCAGGGCTAATGCTGGCAAACGTTGGCGTGTCGAATAGAGTCTTCATCTCACGCGCATGCTTCAGTCCAAGCGGCATTGGGCTTGTGCCGAATTCCACACCCCGTGCGCGCGTGACTCCATCCCAGGGAGCGTAATTCCGAGAGCAGTTTTCTTCCCAAAGCGCGACCCACGGAAACATCCGAGGATCGAATACATATCCCGCTGCCAGTTCCAATCGTCGGTTATGGATCGCAACAAAGCCACTCGATCGTCTCTGGTCCACAAGCAACGAAGCCACGAAACCGGTTCCAGTGCGAGGAAAAGCTTGCGACAGATCGACACTTTCACCATTCAGTGCGGGAAGAGCCGGCCAGGAGAATTCAAAATCCGAAGGCAGCAGTTCGTGACCTTCATAACCGAGTGGCCACGTTTTGCCCCGCGTTGTCGAAAGGAAGAGACGTGCTTCGCCATTATTGAACAACGGTGGGCCGAATGTCGCGTGCTCGACCCACTGGAAGTCCTGCGAGTCCTTGCCAATATTCGTGACACGCTCTTCGATCAATACGGACGAGGCTCCGGCTGTGAGGTAAAGCCCGCGGGTGGCGCGCAAGTGATAGTGCGGAAGCATGATCTCCAGAGATAGCGACGCGCCGGACTCGCTTGCCTCGGAACCAAGGACAGTCCACTCTGAGGTGGCGGCTTCTCCGTGGAGCGGGAGTCCGGCTGCGGCTTCTTCTTCGTCCGGCATGCCGAAGTATCCGAGGGCGTACGCATGGCCGGTATAGCCCGAAAGAAATTTTCCGACCGCGCCTTCCCCGTATCGTGCCGCGTGCTCCCTCTCAGAAAATGTGTGGGGGTCAATAGTTTGCCACGGTGACTCGTAGACCATGTTGTATGGAGAACCGCAGAGACGGGCGTCCGCGATATGTCCGCCACCGATAAGAACTGTGATCTCGATGGTTCCATTTGAGAGCCGGAACGCCCGGCGCTTCTTCCAGTCGACGGGAGCGGCTTCGCAGCGCGGCATCTAAAGACCGAAGCCTCCGTCCACTGGGAATGCGGTACCGGTAATGAAGGTGGCCTCGTCGGAAACGAGGTAGAGGGCGGCGCGGGCAACCTCTTCGGCCGTGCCGAAGCGGCCCATCGGCTGGCGCGCGATAAAGGTCTTTCTCGCAGCGATGGGGTCCGGAAGCGCGGCAATGCGCTGAGCGAGCGAGGGCGTATCGATAGTGCCGGGACACAGGCAGTTCACGCGAATGTTGTCGCGGACATAATCGAGAGCCATGGACTTCGTGAGTCCAAGGACGGCGGCTTTCGTCGCGGTGTAGCAGGCTCTATCTGGAACAGTGCGGAGTACTGTCGCCGAAGCGGTGTTGAGAATCACGCCGCCGCCGTTTTGTCGAAAATGGACAATCACGGCGTGGCAAAACAAGTACATGCTCTTGACGTTGATCGCCATGGCGCGATCCCACTCGGCTTCCTCCGTCGTGTCAATTTTGCCGACTGGAACGATCCCGGCATTGTTGAAGAGGATGTCGATCCGGCGATAACGATCGATAGCCGCTTGGATCGCGCTTTGCACATTGGCTCGTTGGCTCACATCGCAACGAACTGCCAGGCACTCGCCGCCAGATGTGGTGATCTGTTTAGCGAGATCGTCAAGCCTTGAGCCGTCGAGATCGACGGCAACAACGTTTGCACCTTCCGACGCAAAAAGCGTCGCGGAAGCTGCTCCAATGCCGGCCGCGGCGCCGGTAATTATTGCGGTTTTACGTTGGAGTTTCATTCGTGTGTCGCTGCTCCCGTGCCACCTTCCTGGAATCCCATTCCGCCGGTGGGTACAAGCATTCCGCCGTCAACCAGGAGTGAAGCGCCAGTAATGAAAGAAGACATCGGCGAGGCAAGATAGAGCACAGCATCCGCAACTTCATCCGGCTTGCCGATGCGACCGAGAGCGTGCATGCGATCGCAGGTTCGTATCACGGACTCCGGGTCAGGAGACAGGCTGGCCGCCCAGCGGAGCATGGGCGTGTCGATTGCGCCGGGGCAGATGCAGTTCACGCGGATACCATTCTTTGCGTAATCCAACGCCATCGCGCGGGCGAGTCCGAGCAGAGCGTGCTTGGACGTGACATAGGCGACAGAATTCTGAATAGCGGTGAAGCTCTGGACAGATCCGATCACGACAACAGCCCCGCCTTTCTTCAGCATGTGGGGAACAGCGAATTTCGAAACGAGGAAACAGCCTTTCAGGTTGATGCCAAGTAGTCGGTCCCAGTCCGCTTCCGAGGTTGTGATGACATCGCCGTAAGCCTGGATCCCGGCATTGCTCACGACGATGTCGATGGAGTGATATCGCGCAACGACGCCGCTGATTGCGTGTTCGACCTGCTCGGACTTGCTCATGTCGCAGTGAAAGAAATTGCATGCAGCACCGCTCTTACCTATGTCGGCTGCGGTTTTGGTTCCGGCCGAAGCGTCCGCGTCGAGAATGGCAATCGACGCTCCTGCTGACGCCAGTTTGCGTGCGCTCGCTTCGCCGATACCCATGGCGCCGCCAGTTACGACAGCAACCTTGCCGGTCAGGTCGATCTTCATGGTTGGTTCTCCCTTGCAGTAGATGGACCGCGAATAACTACCACTTCGGCTGCGTGATCACCTTCCCGCGGCGATTGGGGTCATCGGTCCACGCGCCCATTTCCTGCTTCTTCGACAATTCGTGGTAACGAGCCAGTTTGTCGCGATCGAGCGACACACCCAAGCCCGGTCCGGTTGGGACTTTCATGCAGCCGTTCTTAAATTCCAGTTTGCCACCCTCGATGATGTCGTCGGTGAGGTGGTGGTAGTGTGAGTCTGCCGCGAGCACGAGGTTCGGCAGGCAAGCGGCGAGGTGGATCATCGCCGCCTGCGAGATGCCGAATTCGGCGCCGCTGTGCATGCCTGCATCCACGCCAAGGGCTTCGCAGATCTGGCCGGCGAGTTTGGCGCGGTGGATACCTCCATACCAGTGCGGGTCGAGGAGTACGACGTCTAGAACATCGGACATTATGTTCGGAGCGAGGTCCTCAAAGGCGAATACCGACATGTTCGATGCCAACGTAACCCACGGCGCTTTCGCGTTCACGCGCTGCATGGCACGCATACCCCACACGGGATCTTCCAGGTACTCCATGTTGTAGTCATGGAGACGTCGCGCCACGTCAACCGCCGTAGTCACAGTCCAGACGGCATTGGGATCGAGGCGGATGCGATGCTTGGGGAAGGCCTGGCGCAACGCAATGAAGGTGTCGATTTCGTCGTCCGGGGGCAGTACACCGTTCTTGTATTTCAGAGTTTTGAAGCCATAACGCTGGACGAGGTCTTTTGCGAATGCGACCATCTGCTCTGCGTTCGAAATCTCGCCGACACCCTGTTCGTTCGCATACCGATAGAAAAGGTAAGCGGCAAATGGAACCTCATCGCGAATACGTCCGCCGAGGATGTCGCAAACGGAACGGTTGAGAGCCTTGCCCTGGATGTCGAGAAGAGCGAATTCGATTCCGGCAAAGCCGAGCGCGAAGCCGAAAAGTTTAACTGAACTGGGAGCCGCCACCTTCCATCGGATCCGCTCCAGGTTCATGGGATCTTCGCCGATGAGCTGTGGCTTGAGGTCTTCCAGCTGGCCGGTGCGAGTTGCTCCTGTGTAACACTCGCCAAGCCCGGTAATGCCTTCATCGGTTTCGATTTCGATGATGATGCGAGAGAATCCGGGGTGTGAACCGACGGAATATCGAAGCGGCGCTTCGATCGGAATGAATGCGCGTGTCCAACGGATATCGGTAATTTTCATGAGAACTCCAGCCAGCTAGCGCTGGTTTGCAAGCGGTTGTCCCTTGATGCCTGCTTTGAGACGACAGATATGCCAGCGGCTAAGGTTGGCAAAGTACATTTCGTCGAAACCGGGACCGCCAAAAGCGATGTTTGTAGGACTGGCGAGCATAGTGCCTTCGCGGTCCTCGGCGAAGAGAGAGGCTTTTCCGCTTGGCGTCACGCGATAAATGTTATGTGAAGCGTAACAGGTGACGTAGAGGTTCCCAGCAGCATCCAGCGCCGCGCCATCCGGCACGTTGTGCAGCCCGCCCGCATGGATTCGAGGCCTGCCAACTTTGGCGGGCGAAGGGATGGGAACAGCCAGAACATTGTCCGCGGTGCTCTGGACGACGAAGAGTGTTTTCTCATCCGCGCTGAGGGAAAGGCCATTTGGGAATTTGAGGCCTTCAAGCAGTTGTTCGATCTTTCCACTGGGCCGTAGTACGAAAAGCAACCCGTCATTGGCTCGCCACTCACCAGAGTCGCTGAAATAAAGATTTCCGTGGCGGTCGAAGACGGCGAAATTCGGCGTCCTGAGACGATAGCGGCCCACCCTCTCCCACGAGCGGAGGACTTTGCCCGACCGATTGAGATGAACCAGCGCACCAAGTTTGGAGTTGCAAACATACAAATCCTGACCGGCCGAAAAGGTAAGTCCGAGATTGAAGCCGCCGAGGGTTGTGATTAAGGTGATTTTGCGTTTTGCATCGACGCAGTAGATCTGGCCGAGTTCGCCGCCGACCCAGAGGTTCCCGTCACGATCGAAGGCGAGACCCTCAGGATGATCGAATCCCTCGGCGAAAATTTCGAAGCGATCTATTGGAAAGGCAGATTTCATGACCGATTTAGGGTGAAACACATGCGTTTCATACTTGTTTGCTTAATAAAACGACATTTATAGTTTCCTTTTGTCGGAAGTCAAGCATATTAACATTTTGGGGAGCTTTATGCGTCTTGTGCAATTCCGAGTGAAAGGTCGAAGCCGTTTGGGCCTGGTGGTTGACGGACGAATTGTCGATGTCGCGAGCGCGGCGGCAAAACGCGGATACGACATTGCGCCGTTCCATTCGACGCTCGCGTTACTTGAGGCCGGACCGGTGGCATCCGACTTCGTTCGGGAATTGGGTTACGACAATCAGGCATTGTTGCTCACAGAAGCTGAATTGGACTATCCGGTAGCAGCACGGAAAATTGTCGCAATCGGTCTTAATTACCTGGACCATGCGAAAGAAGCCGGACAGGCGGTTCCGACCACGCCGCTGTGTTTTGCGAAATTCACCTCAAGTCTTTCTGGCCCGTACGACCCGATTCAACTCCCTGCAGAGGATGCCCAAGTAGATTTCGAAGGGGAGCTGGGGGTAGTGATTGGACGCACAGCGCACTTCATTTCCGAAGCGGATGCCATGGAGTGCATCGCGGGATACGTCGTTTTCAACGATGTCTCCGCTCGAAAGTGGCAATTCGCGGATGGTCAATGGACGCGAGGCAAATCGTGTGACACTTTCTCCCCGAATGGCCCCTGCCTGGTAACGCGAGATGAAGTCCCGGACCCTGGGAACCTGCGTGTCACAACGCGAGTCAATGGTGAGCTTATGCAAGATTCGAGCACAAAACAGCTCATCTTCAACATTCCTCAATTGATCTCGTATCTCTCGAAGAGTTTCAGCTTCCATCCGGGCGACATTATTGCGACTGGCACGCCGCCAGGTGTCGGCTTCTCACGCAACCCGCCAAGATTCTTGCACGAAGGAGATGTCGTCGAGGTCGAAATCGAGGGGGTCGGAAAGATCGCAAATCGCGTAGTGCGCGGATATTGACCAACCGGATTTTTCAATTCGCATCCTCAAAGGACGGTAAACAACCCGCGGGGTCTCGCGGACCTCCGACGGCAATGATGCCACCAGCGCCGAATTCAGCACCTTGATTGCGGCCGCGCGCTCCAGTCACGTGTCGCGCGTCTTGTACACTTCGCCCAAGCCGCCGGCGCCGAGCGGCGACAATCTCATAGGGCCCGAGTTTGGTATCCGCAACGAGTGTCATTTCTGCTTCAGCTGCCCGGGCCAATTCGTCATGAGTGTCAACGGCACGTTGGCCAATGGCGGCGCGGACGTGATCACGAACTTCTTTCCGTCATGCGTGACGTCATATACAAAGCTTCCGGTAGCCGCTGTCTGCACGCGGAACAGCGGCTTGGGCGTACCGAACTGAAATTCCGCGCCGGTGGCAGTCACCGGCACCTCGGTGATCATCAGGGTGTGGGGATCGAGGTAGTAAAGGTCTTTTCCGTTGTGCTGCCAGACCGGATAGAGACCTCCACCGCTGGTAATCTGTGTTCGCGTGCCGTTGCTGGGAAACGATGAGACATAGATATCGGGTTGCCCACCGTCGTCGCACTCAAATGCAATCCACTTCCCATCCGGTGACACACGGTAGTTCCGAATATTTCCGTGGGGCGACTGCGGCGCAATAACGGTGAACGGTTTCGAGTTGCCCACCAGCGGCGCGGCCATGATCTTCTGCCCCGCCGGCCCTGTCGCGGCGTGATACAGAAGATAGTTGCTGCCCGGCACCCATTCAGGGACTCCATTGTTTTTCTGTGAACCCGGCGTGTACGGCACAATCAGCTTCGGCGAACTCGCGCCCTGGACCGTTTTGGCGAAAATCGTCCATCCGACCTGCGCATTTCCTGATATAGCGGAGTAAGCGATCGTCTTCCCATCGGGCGACCACGCCGGCGCGATATGGGCGGCATTGTCGAAGGTAATTCTGGTCTTCACGCCGCGTGCCACATCGAAAGAGTAAATCTGGTTCTGGTTATCAACGAACTCCGCGACTGCCAATTCGCGCCCATCCGGAGAGAGACGTGGCTCACGAAAAACGCCACGGTCAATCGTTCCCAGCGACTCGCCTGAGCGGTCATACCACGTCAGGTCAATGGTTCCACCCGTCCCGCCGCCGCTGCCATATACCATCAGACCGGTATCCGAAGCGGTAGCCAGCATGCGCCAAACGGCAATATCGGTCGTAATACCGGCGACCACGTGTAGCGCGTTGCCGCTGAGTTTGCCGGATTCAGGATCCATCGGCTGAGCCACCATACGGTTGCCCATGTGAAATAGAAGGTATCCGGAGCGGTACAGTGCGCCCGCATCGGTTGCGACTACTTCATGCACCGAAGCGTTACCCAGCATGCCGAAGTAAATCCCGTTTTTCTCGGCGATTCCACCGGAGTGATTGTTGGCAAAAAACAGGAAGTGCTTTCCGTCGGGGAGGAATACGGGCCAGCGGTGTGTGCTGTGTAACGAAGAGTCGACCGTCGTGACCGGTGTAGCAGTTCCGCCATCGGCGCTGACCTGCATCAGTCCGCTGCGGAAGTCGGGAGCAAAGATGATGATGTTTCTGCTTCCCCAAGATCCACCTCTCCCGTTTGGGGCGACCGCCAGTTCGGTCGCGGGTCCGCCGTCGACCGGCATTTTCTTCAGCTTCCCGCCGTCGAAGAATGCGATAGAGCGGCTGTCGGGCGACCAGAACGGAAAAGTTGCTCCCTCCGTTCCTTCCAGCGGGCGCACGTCCTCCTGGTCGAGGGAGCGCACGTATAATTTCCGGCCTCCGTTGCCTGATTGCAGGCCGAATACAAGTGTCTTGCCGTCCGGCGAGATTGCGGGAGGCGCGCTGAAATCTCCGGTCGCGTCGAACAAGGCGCCTGGAGGTGCGACGATCGAGGTCCTCAGCACCGGCAGAGTTTGCGACCGGGGCATCGCAAAGTATGCAAGGGCCGCCGTCATCATCAGCAACAAAGCCGCTCCTGCCGCAAGCACAACCTGCGGTACCCGCCTCATTCCCGAAGGTGCAGGAAGAACTGCCGCCGTTTGCATCGCGAATTGCAGTTGCAGGCTCACATCGTGGACCGTCTGGGAACGAGCATCGGGCTCTTTCGCCAGGCAGGTGCGGATGCAGAACTCCAATGCGGGTGGGGTCAATGGCTGGAGAGACGCCACAGGTTCCGGATCCTTCTCCAGAATTGCCGCGAGCACGGAAACTTGCGTCTTACCTTCAAACGCGGGATGCCCTGCGATCATCTCGTAAAGCACGCATCCAAAGCTGAAAATGTCGCTGCGAGCATCCGCCTCCGCTCCCTGGAGCACCTCGGGTGCCATGTACTGGAAAGTTCCGACCACCGAACCTTTTTGCGTCAGCGGCGATGCCGGTGAAGTCAGCGCTGCCACGCTCACCGTTGGCGTGTTCGGCGCCGTATTCCCAGCGCTACCCGCCGCGATCGCTGCCGTCGGCTTCGCCAGTCCGAAGTCCAACAGCTTGGCCCCGGACCTTGTGAGCATGATATTGCCCGGCTTCAGGTCGCGGTGAACGATCCCCTGTTTGTGCGCTTTCTCCAGCGCGTCAGCGATTTCCGTCGAAATCTTCAATACCTCACCGATCTTCAGCGGACCTCGGCTCAGCCGGTCAGCCAGCGTTTCGCCCTCCAGGTACTCCATGACAAGAAAGTCGACACCGTTCTGTGAGCCGACGTCGTGCAGAGTACAGATGTGCGAATGCTGAAGCGAAGAGATTGCGTGAGCTTCCACGCTCGAAGCGCTGTTTCAACGCAGAATCGGAAGAGAGGTGAGACGGAAGAACCTTGATGGCGACCGTGCGGTCCAGCCGGGTGTCGCGCGCACGATACACTTCTCCCATGCCGCCGGCGCCGAGAGGCGACACGATTTCATAAGGGCCCAGTCGAGTTCCACTGGTAAGTCCCAATCCCCACTCCTGGAAGCAGTGCGGGGATTCTACTCTAGTGGAAAGCGACAGAACGAACCAAATCGTGCCAAATAGCGTGACAATGTCTGACGAGTAGACGCACGAGGGGCTCCAATGGGAGTTCAGCGATGGATTGCCTCCGGCAAGGCGTTTATGGGGTCCAAACGTGAATGGCAAAGTCGTGCGGATGGTCCTTCGACAAGCAGTTTGAATCCTGCAATTCCCAGGACAAAGCAAAAGGGCTGCCCTGGTGCAGCCCTTTGTCATGCTTTGGACTCCAAAATCCCCAGATTCACTGTGGGGCTGTGTGGGGTCGCCAACTCCTAAGTGGTTGCGGGGGGTGGATTTGAACCACCGACCTTTGGGTTATGAGCCCAACGAGCTACCAGGCTGCTCCACCCCGCTCTTGAATACTAACAACTGCATTTAGTCGCGTCAAACCTATGTAGACACTCGTAGCGTCGGTGCGATGGTGCTTTCCCCAACTGTCTGGATTGCAGCATTGCATCTTGTGCCTGCAACCTTGAAGGATGGCGACTAGACTGGCTTCAATCCCAATCCTGGACGATCCGGAAGGATCAGCCTTCCATGTTCCACTTTGACACCGGAATATGGATCATTTGCGATCAGCAGGTTGCCATCGAGATCGGCGTAATCCACCAGTGGTGAGAGATGTGCCGCGGCGGTTACGCTCACGGAACTCGAGACCATGCACCCGAGCATCGTCTTCATCCCGAGTGATTTCGCGATCTGGATCATGCGCTGCGCCTGCTGCATCCCGCCGCACTTGTCCAACTTGACATTGACGCCGTCATACGCGTCTGCGAGTTTCGGGATCACGGCGATGTTTAGGCACGCTTCGTCCGCGATGATCGGCAGATGCACCCGGCTTCGTACCCAGCGAGTCTCTTCCAGCATGGCCGCGGGCATTGGCTGCTCAATGAATTCCACACCCTGACTCTCGAGCCAATTGATTTTACGGACCGCTTCTTCCTTATCCGTCCAGCCTTCGTTGGCGTCCACACGTAACGGCTTTTTCGTCACGCTGCGCACCGCCTCGATGGTCGGCTCGTCGGTGCTCAACCCTACTTTGATTTTCAGGACTGGGTACTGCTCGGCTTCACGTACCTTCTGTCTGGTAATCTCCGGTGTATCGATTCCGATTGAAAACGTGGTGATGGGTGCATCTTTCGCATCGAGCCCGAAAAACTTATATAGAGGGATGTTGAGTTTCTGCCCAACCCAGTCGAGCAGTGCTATATCAACGGCCGCCTTTGCTGCGAACTGGCCCTGGATGCGGTGATTCAGCTGATCCATTACTTTCGCGTACTGCCATGGATCCGCTTCCGTCAACAACTGGCGCACGGATTCCAGCGCTTTTTGTCCACCAACGGCGTCTTCGTAATACCGAACGATCGGAGCGCCTTCGCCTGTGCCGGTTACTCCATCCCGGGTGAGATTCACAAAGAGGGTGTCGCGAAAGTCGCTCGCCGACATGGTCGTTGTCCACGTATGACGTGTCTTGAGGCGCCGAATCTGTGTCTCGAACTTCGTTCCTCCCGAACTCTGCATGGTTTTTCCCAACGCCTCCGCATCCAAGCCGCTGCCCAGTGCCACCGCTGCGCCCGCTGTCGCGGTCGTCTTCATCCATTCTCGCCGATTCATTTCACCCTCCTGGTTGCCACGAGAATTCGCGTCCACGGCTGATCGTCTAGACGGCTGATTTGCACTACCGGATGGTCGTGGGTCGTGGCATGTATGAATTCGCCATTGCCGATATACATCCCTGTATGTGTTATGTGATCCGGACTGCTGCCGAAGAACAACAGATCGCCGGGCTTGAGTTCGTCCCGCTTGATTGTCATTACTCCGCTCCATGCTGCCTGCAAATCGGCGTCGCGCGGCATAATGATTCCGCGGCTTCGCATCAGCATCTGAGTGAATCCAGAGCAATCGTAACCATAAGAAGAGCTTCCGCCCCACGTATACGGGAGCCCGAGAAAGCGTTTCGCCAAGTCGATCGATTCGGGAATAGTCAGAACTTTGGGGTCCAGAGTCACATCGCCGCGCTGAACATACCCAACCGTCCCATCCGGCAGTTGCACCTTCAACCACCGTGCATCGCCGTTCATTGCATCGATGACTGCGATGTGGCTGTCGAACGGTGCAGTGAAAAGTGGCGCATGCTTCGTCACATCTGTTTCGCGATAGATGTGCGCGAACACGCTCGTGACCTGTGCCATTTTGCCGGAACCTCCATAGGCCGGTGCTCCCGACTTCGGTACCATGGCATTCAGTGGCATCCACCCGGTGTATTGATCGTCGGTGCGAACCTTAGCCCAATCGCCATTTACTTTCAGGACCGTCACATTGCTGCCGAGGATTGCCTGCGAGACCACATCGGAGTCATCCGATGGAGCCGAATGCATGTCCGCCACGGGAACTTTCACGATGTAGTCCGAAGCCGACTGCGCGACGAGAATGGTTGAGATAGTGGTGAGCAGTACGAAGATGATTAGTGCGGCCGATGTGCGTTGTCGCTTCGACACAGGAATTACCTCCCCGCAAATACGAGTCTACCGAGCGCTTGCTGTCGACCGTAATACGGCAGATTACACCTTACGCCGTGAGAACGCTGCAGCAGTGATGAATATCACGTGAGCGTGTGTAATCGCAAGCCCGGAGCGGGTTTTCACGCCAGGCCCATCACTTTCGCGTACAACCGATGAAAATGATGCAGGCATTTCTCCTGCTTCACACTGTAGCGCCCACGGGCATAGGATTGCGACTTCAAATTCAAATGCACGGTCTCGCAAATGCGACCATCTTCCAACTGAATCTCGTCGCTGAACTTGATCGTCTCCTCTGCCGCGGAGATCCGTTCCGCCAGGAAGTACCACTCGAAAATGGCGACGCACGTCTCCGGGCCAGTCGGCAGCACGATGTTGAGCGAAACGTTGTCCGGATAGCAGTTCAACATCCAGTTTGGGAAAATCCAGTAGTATTCAGCTGCCATGTCGCCGTCGGCCTGCTTGTAGCGGCGTTCCACTGACACCTGATTTTCAGGGCCGCGGATCGGGCTGGTCTGCAGCGAGTGTCTCTCGAAAAGTGTTGTGACATAGGCGTTGTAATCGAGTTCACGGTTCAGGCTCGGGTGCACACTCGGCAGGTGATAACCCTCGAGATAGTTGTCGATGTATACCTTCCAATTGCACCGCATGTGATAGTCGCGACGACCGGCCAGTCTCATTTCGCCGAACCTGAATTTCATGACCTGGTTCGGCAACTCTCGCAGCGACTCAGGTAGGGACTCCGCGTTGTCGTCGAGGTTAACGAATACCTGGCCTTCCCATTCCTCAACTCGAATGCTCCGCAGCCGAAAGTCCTCGAATCGAAAATCTTTGGTCCCGTCCATTTCGGGAGCATTCAACAGCCGCCCATCGAGCCCATACGTCCATCCATGATATCCGCAGCGAAAGACTTTCCGCGAACCGCATCCTTCTGCCGGCGGGCCGGCGCGATGCCGGCACACGTTGTAGAACCCACGCAACGTGTTCTCCGTGTCGCGAACAATCAGCAGCGGCTCACCGCAGAGATTTGCCGTGAAGTAGTCGCCTGCCTTGGAGACCTGTTCGGATCGGCCGACAATTTGCCACGTTCGCCAGAAGGTGTTCTTCCGTTCCAACTGCAGGTACTTCGGGTCGGTGTAGTACTCGGAAGGTAAGGTTGAGGCGAACTCGATCGCCGGATTCATCACAAGATCACTCCGCCCGGTTTTCTTATCTTTATTGACGTCACGTGTCATACTGCAATACCTTGCAACGAACCCGATGAATTATAGCGAAGCAGCGTCAAAGCCCGTGGCGGGGAACACCCGTCCCGAACGAAAGGCGGGGCTTGTTCGGGCCATGTCGCTGCCGGACGCCGTGCTCCTGATAGTGGGTGGCACGATCGGAACAGGTATTTTCCTCACGTCCAACGAGGTAGCGGCCGCCACCCGTATCCCCATCATTTTTATTGGGGCTTGGCTCGCTGGCATGGTTGTTACCTGGCTCGCTTCGATTTCCGTTGCGGAACTCGGGTCGATGTTTCCCGACGCGGGTGGACAGTATGTGTATCTGCGAGAAGCTTACGGCGAACTGGTCGGTTTTCTGTACGGATGGATGATTTTTTCCATTAACGTCTGCGGCAGTCTCGCCGCCATCTCCGTCGGCTTTGCTTATTACATGGGGGCGATCATTCCTCAGCTTCATGCATCGCGCCCGATCATCACTATCTTAGGTTTCACTCTCAACTGCGGACACGTCGTCGCGATCGCGGCCATCGTTTTTCTGACCTGGATCAACATCATCGGACTGCGCCCCGCAGTGCTCCTGCAAAATCTGGCGACCTGGGTGAAATTTGGAGCGCTCGGTGCGTTTCTGCTCCTCGGGTTCGCCCTGGGTCACGGGAACTGGTCGAATTTCACGCACACGCCAATCGAGCATTACGACAGCCGGACACTGCTCAGTGGCTTCGGCGTCGCGCTGATCGCGGTTTTCTGGGTCTACGATGGATGGGTCTACATCACCTGGGTGGCTGGGGAAGTCAAGAGGCCGGAGCGGAACGTACCGCGATCGCTGATATTGTCCGTACTGATCATCGGTGCCCTGGTCGTGGGCGCCAATGTCCTTTATCTGTATGCGATGCCCCTCAGCGCGATTTCGCAGCAGCCCACGGTTGCAGAAGCGGCAGCGCAGACACTCTTCTTTCCCGCCGCCGGACGCCTCATGGGAATGCTCGTTGCCGTTTCAGCATTCGGCGCTGCGGCCGCGTGTGTCATGAGCGGAGCGCGCGTCTATTATGCGATGGCTCGGGATGGTATCTTCTTTCAGAAACTCGCTGAAGTTCATCCTCGCTGGCATACGCCGGTCTTCAGCCTTGTCCTGCAATGTGTTTGGTCATGCGCACTGGTGCTGCTCGGGCGCTACGACGAACTCTTTACCTACGCGATGTTCATTAGCGTGATAGCTTACGCGGCGGCTGCCTCTACTATCTTCGTGTTCCGCCGCACCCGGCCCGATCTTCCACGCGACTACAAGTGTCCCGGCTATCCCTGGGTTCCGATTCTTTATTGTGTAATCTGCGGCGCATGGGCCCTGAACACATTCTGGGAGCGACCCGTTCAGGCGTTGGGTGGAATCGCTATCATGCTGCTGGGTACACCCGCGTATTTCTACTGGCGCAATCTCAAGAGACAGGCGAATCGGACCGCCTAAAGGGGGCTCGTTACGATCACTCCCCGTCGCCAAATCCGCCGCCTTTGACGAAAGACCATTTTCACTGAAACTTCAGTTTTGGCATTCAGAATCCGATACAAGCCAGTTGTTAATTGTGTCCAATTCCGCTATCGTATGCGGCACTGTGGGGTGGAGCTTCCGGTAGAAGAAATGGCGGTCTACACATTAGACACTCCGGCTACCCGTATAGCTCTTAACCCCACCCAGGAGCTGATGTGATGGAAGAGCACGCTGAATCGCGTGCAGGCAAAGCTTTCGACCGGAAAAGTTGGGTGAGTCTCGTCCCATATGGTCTTCACCAGCAGCACCCAAACGCTTACAAGGAAATCGCCGAGATCGCGTGGGAGAACCGCGACAATCTCGGTTATGCCTTACGCATCCTGAAGAACGGTTGCTGCGATGGTTGCTCGCTCGGCACCACCGGGATGCGCGATTGGACGATGAAGGGCATTCATCTCTGTTCGTTGCGTCTGAAATTGCTGCGCCTCAACACTATGGCAGCCATGGATTATCGGCTTCTTGAGGATGCCAGTCGTCTGCAGGATAAGAATGAAGGTGAGTTACGCAATCTGGGGCGCCTTCCGGTTCCCATGATTCGTCGCAAGGGCGAGAAAGGTTTTCGCCGCGTTTCGTGGGACCAAGCGACGACGGTTATTGCCGACCAGTTCCGCACCATCGATCCGCACCGTGTCGGCTGGTATCTCACCTCGCGCGGGCTGACCAACGAAGCCTACTACGCCCACCAGAAGGTCGCTCGTTTTATTGGCACTAACCACATCGACACAAGCGCCCGCATCTGCCACGCTCCCAGTACTGTCGGACTCAGCGCCACGGTTGGCTGTGCCGCTACTACCTGTTCCTACTCGGATTGGGTTGGCACCGACCTGTTAATCCTCATCGGCACCAACCTCGCGAACAATCAACCGGTCACGACTAAGTATCTTTACTATGCGAAGAAGGCTGGTACAAAGGTAGTCGTCATCAACCCCTACGAGGAACCGGGCCTGAAGCGATACTGGGTTCCCTCCGTTACCGAGAGCGCCCTGTTCGGCACCAGGATTGCCGACGATTATTTTCAAATCCACGCCGGCGGCGACATCCCGTTCTTCTATGGCGTTCTCAAGCACCTCATCGATAACGACTGGGTAGATCGCGACTTCATCTACCAGCGGACCGTCGGTTGGGAGGATCTTGAATCCAAGGTCCGCCCGCTCTCCTGGGAGACGTTGGAACGCGGCTCCGGTCTTACTCGCGCCGACATGTTTCGCTTTGCCGAAATGTTCGGCAAAGCAACCTCTGCGATCGCCGTCTGGAGCATGGGAATCACCCAGCACTCCTATGGCACCGACAACGTGAAGGCCATCGTGAACCTGCAACTTGCGCGTGGAAACGTCGGGCGTCGTCACACCGGACTCATGCCAATTCGTGGACACAGCGGCGTCCAGGGCGGTGCTGAGATGGGCGCCATGCCCGGCGCTTACGTCATGGGCTCGCCTGTAACCGAGGAGAACGCAACGAAATTCGCCGATCCCCTGATGTGGGGATTCCAGCCTCCGGCATGGAAGGGTCTGAGCGCCGCGCACATGGTGCTCGCCGCCTCCCGTGGCGAAATTGATGCCTTGTGGCAGAGCGGCGGCAACTTCAAGCAGACTTTGCCTGAGCCCAATCTCGTTCACGATGCTCTCGCTAACATCAAGTTGCGAATCCACCAGGACATCGTCGTCAACCCGACCATGTTCGTCGATCCGGCCGACACCGTGGTCCTTCTTCCTGCGAAGACCCGTTACGAGCAACGCGGTGGCGGCACGGAAACCAGCACCGAGCGCCGCATCATCTATAGTCCGGAAATTCCTGGCCCACGCGTCGAAGAGGCCAAAGATGAATGGGAGATTCCGGTTCTAGTGGCGCGCAAACTCGATCCTGAGCGCGCCCGCAAATTCTTCCAATGGCGCGACACACAGGACATCCGGGACGAGATTGATCGTGTATGTCCAACATACAAGGGCATCGCGAACATGAAGAAGAAGGGCGACAGTTTCCAGTACGGTGGCCCGCGACTCCTCGTTGACAAGTTCCTCACGCCCGACGGCCTCGGCCATTTTTCCGCGGTCGTTCTACCAGACGAGAAAGTCCCCGAAGGGCATTTCCTTCTGGGCACTCGCCGTGGCAAGCAGTTCAACAGCATCATTCATGCCGACAAGGATCCACTCACAGGTGCTCGCCGCCAAGATATCTTCATGGCGCAGGAGGACGCCGACCGTCTCGGCCTGAAGAACGGCGACGAGATAACATTGCGCAACAACATTGGCGAGTTCCGTGGGCGCGTTCGCATTGATCGCATTCGCCCAGGGTGTCTGCAGGCGCATTGGCCGGAGGTCAACAAGATCATCCCGGCCGGACGCCTCGACGCCAGCGGTGTGCCCGACTACAACACGACTGTTGAAGTGCTCGCGGCCGCTTGCCTGTCGAAACCGTCGATCGCAGCAGATTGATTCAGAATTCTCGACCGGAGGTTTTGTTATGTCGCTTCAGCTTGCAACCCGCTACCTGGGTGATATCGCGATTGTTAACTGTATTGGCCGCATCGTGCTCGGCGACGAAAGTGCTGCCCTTCGTCAGCACGTCAAGGAGCTTCTGGCCGAATCCCCGAATGTCGTCCTGAATCTCGCGCAAGTTACGTATGTCGATAGCTCCGGCGTCGGGGTCCTCATGTCGCTTTACACTTCGGCACGGAGCGGCTACGGATCGATCAAGCTGGCGAATCTTACGACGCGTGTGCGCGACCTGCTGCAAATCACCAAGCTTGCCACAATCTTCGAAGTCTTCGATTCGCCGGAAGATGCGGCTGCCAGCTTTAATGCGGCTGCTGGCGCTTCGGTGCCATCCGAATGGCGCCCCTGACATTTTTCAAGTTTCTTCAGGCCCAGTGACTCAGGCACATATTGACGTGCAGAACCTCCCCTGGGAAATCGCGTCTTACGACGAAGATTCTTCAGAAGGAGCGGGTGGAGTGAATTCCAACCATGTCATACAAAAGCCAAAACGCGATGACGACAATGCAATCGTGAAGCGCGCCTGCGCGGGCGATATCGAAGCGTTCGGAATCCTTTACAAAAAGTATCGCAACCGAATTCATGCTCTTTGTCTGCGCATGATCAAGGATCCCTTCATAGCCGAAGACGTTCTGCAGGAGAGTTTTCTCTGTGCGTTCCGACGTATCAACACTTTTCGGGGAGACTCCCTATTCTCCACCTGGCTGCACCGTATCGCCGTAAATGCTGTCCTTATGTACTTCCGACGGTGCAAGACCACCCCGACGGAGAATGCTGACACCGAACTGACCTATGACGATGGCGAGCCGCTCGAAGGTGAGCGATTCCATGTCGAGGACCGGCATCTCACCCATTCCGTTGAGCGCATCGAACTCGAGCATGCCATCAATTCTTTGCCGCCGGGATATCGCATCATGTTCGTGCTACACGACATTGAGGGCTTCGAACACTCGGAAATTGCTGCGATTCTGGGCTGTACGCAGGGGAATACGAAGTCGCAGCTGTTCAAGGCCAGGCGGCGGCTTCGCGAGTTGCTGCTCGATTTCGAAGAGCAGTCGCCAGAAAGGGAAGAGAGACTCGCGGCTTGAACCCAACCCCAGACCGACAAATAGCTTAAGAAAGAGCGAGCAATGAAAACGGCGCCTGCTGAAGGCGCCGGTGGATTGACTGCTTCCATTTCTAGTGTAACCTGGGTTTCAACTCCCGGTTCTTCAGCCGCAATGGCAGTCAATCACTTGAAGAATTCCGACATTGGGCTGGCCGATGCCGCAGCTCCAGGGCAGGAACTTAGGCTCAGCGCACTGCACGTCATTTTGAGCACCGACTGATGTTGATGGAACGTGGTTGAACGATATCCCATTTTTGACTGCGAACTTGCGACTACCGCCGCAACGTGGCCGCCACCATGAGCTGTATCGCTCGTGGTCGATTCGTCGAACACGATCACCAGAACGCCACTGGCCTTGAACGACGGATTGGCAAGAATGGGAGCGATGTGCGTCTTCAGCCACGAATCGGCTACTGAGAGTTTCAGGTTCTCGGAACACGTCCCGCCGTATGGACAATTGTGGGCATCGTGCAGAACATTCGGCACGATGAACGCATAATTCGGAAGCGCGTTGTTGGAGAGATCAGTGCTCAGGTGCGTGGTCGAGACAATGTGCGACCTTTGTGTGCTGCTGTTGCGGACGTCTGAAAAGTACGCGAACGGGTTGTGGTGTTTGAGATATGGGAAGCGATCGCCGCCGATGTATCCGGTGTAAGGAAGACTTTCGGCGTAAACCTTCCAACTCCTGCCTGCCGTCAGCAACCGCTGAACCACGTTGCTTCCGGTCAGCACTCCTGTGTATCCGTCGTTGTTGGTGATGATCTTGCCCGTGGTCAGCATGAAGTAATTGCCGATCGAGGGATGTCTGTTGGCGTAATAATCCTTCGCCAGGCCGTACATGTTTGCCAAATGGTCCAGGTAGGGCATTGCCGGATTGCCAATCACGTGCGAGTAGGAGTGGTTTTCTTCCACGACAACCACGACATGTTTGAAATGGGGGACCTGGGCGCTCGCAACCACACTGCCCAGAAATACAAACAGAGATGCAATGTACTTCACGAATACCTCCGCGAAGTATGCTTCCATACAGGCAGAGTACGTTGTGGCGGAAAAGTTTCGTAAACCGATACCAGTCGGCTAAGGCGATTGCATGAGATTGCCCGACCTTGGTGGCGAATTCGCGCGTTACCGGTTGTGCAAACGCGGTATCACGAACAACATTATCCAGAAGAACAGCCCCGTTGCCGCGAGCATGGTGGCGCAAATTCCAATAGAGAGGATCGCGAATACACTCTGAACGGTTTTGCCAATACCCACACTGCGGATGAGAAGGATGATCGCCAATACTTGGGCGGCAACGAAGGTGACGACGCCGAATGTGACGAAAGCTTCGGAGAATCCCCCTGCAACGGCGCCGAGACCGGTAGCTTTCTGGTCGGTGATTCCGCGAAAAACCTCGAAGAACACGGGGACGATGATCACCACAATAGGGACCCACGCAAGCAGAATACCGACGAGAAACTTGCTGCCCCGAATGGTCAGGAGAGTCTTGGTGTCATCGGCCATGGGTCCTCTCTTTTTGTATTGCGAATGGCTACTTCGGATGTCCCGCAACCGTTGCCGAAACCGGCATCTGCTCGAATCGTGCCGTGAAGTGCCGGAGGAAGGGCGGTTCATAAGAGATATTCAGTCCGCGAATTTCGTTCCTCTTGCGCCAGACCTCGAGAATGACCTCGATGACATAGTCGATGTGACTCTGCGTGTAGGTTCGCCGCGGGATCGCGAGTCGGACCAGGTCCATTTTTGCCGCTTTGCCGAACATCAGAGTTCCAATTTCGACCGAGCGGATTCCCCCTTCGAGGTACAGTTCATTTGCCAGGGCAACACCGGGAAACTGCTCAAGCGGGATGTGCGGAACAAATGCGCGCGCGTCGAGATAGATGGCGTGTCCGCCGGGAGGCTGCACGATAGGCACTCCGTGTTCGGCAATGTGATTGCCGAGATATGCAGTCGAGGCTATTCGATACCGCAGGTAATCTTCATGGAGTGCCTCCTGCACGCCTACGGCGATGGCCTCAAGGTCGCGCCCGGCCAAGCCACCGTAGGTCGGATAGCCCTCGGTCAGAATCAGCAGGTCCTTTTCCTGTTGCGCCAGGATGTCGTCGTTCGTGCATAGAAATCCTCCAATGTTGGCCATGCCGTCCTTCTTGGCTGACATGGTGCATCCGTCGCCGAGGCGGAACATCTCCTGCGCGATTTCTTTCGGTGTCTTGTTCTCATAGCCGGGTTCGCGAAGCTTGATGAAATACGCATTCTCGGCGAAGCGGCAGGCGTCAAAATACAGGGGGATGCCATGCTTTCGACATACCGCGCTGACTGCCTTCGCATTCCCCATGGACACTGGTTGACCACCGCCGGAGTTGTTGGTCACGGTCAGCATGACCAGCGGAATCTTCTCGCGACCTTCGCGTTCGATCACCTGCTCAAGGGCCGCGACATCCATGTTGCCCTTGAACGGGTGCCTCAGGCTCGGCTGCTTGCCCTCTGCAATGACTAAGTCGAGCGCCACTCCGCCGACGAACTCGAGGTTCGCGCGGGTGGTATCAAAATGCGTGTTGTTAGGTACGATCTGGCCGCGCTTCGCCATCACGTTGAACAGTATCCGTTCTGCGGCGCGTCCCTGGTGCGTCGGAATGACGTGCTTGTATCCGAATATGTCCTGGATAGAGTCACGGAAGCGGTCGTAACTTTTGCTCCCGGCGTAGCTCTCGTCCCCTTCCATGATGGCACCCCACTGGTAGGTGGACATTGCGCCGGTGCCAGAGTCGGTGAGCAGATCGATCAGGACGTCATCGGCAGGGAGAAGAAAGAGGTTGTAGTACGCGTCACGAAGCAGCTTTTCGCGTTCCTCGCGCGTAGTCCAGCGGATCGGTTCAACGCTCTTAATGCGAAAAGGCTCGATAATGGTGCGGATCGGCATAGTCCACCTTCGGTCGCAGCAACTTATCAACATTGAAATTCTAGAGATCCGCCGATGACCTCTCTATGCAGTTCGTCACAGGCATATGTTCAGATTGCCGAGCATCGCAAAAACGAAAAGGCCAGCCCTGATTTCGGCTGGCGTTTCGTTCCTGACTTCTTAGGCGTCAGTGGGCCATTAAACTTTTAGTTTCCCTTGAAATCGAAGGTGAGCAGCTTGGTCTCTTGCGGACCAGGCTCGAACTTCCACTTCTGCACGGCTTTGACGGCGGCATCGGCTAGAACGGGGTTGCCGCCGACGACCTTTGTGTCCTTCACGGTGCCCTGTTCGTTAACTGTGACTTCAACTCTTACCGTGCCGGTCAGGTGCATGGACTTTGCAAGTTCCGGATAAACCGGCTCGATCTGCGTCTTGACTTTGCGGTCTTCAGCCTGGGCCGGCCGCATCAGGGCCATCGCCAGAATCACTACGGCTACCACGACGAATTTCCTGTAGATGTTCTTCATAACTGCTGCCCCGAAAATTACAACGACACGTTCGTCGTCCCCCCTGGAACGAACCCGATTCTATGCCAGGGTGGGGTGAGGTCAGGTAGTCACGAAGGTACGAGGGCCGTTACGAAGGTAATGGACATTCGAAGGGAGAGCGGAAATTCTATCGATTTCCGGGCTTTTTTCGGCCCGTTCGGTTGAGAATTCGCCGAACCTTCTTGGGCGAGATGGACAGCCGCGAGGCCACACGCGAGACCTTGCGGCCTTCGCGCTCCCAGACTTTCGGAATCACCAGCTCCGCGAATTCTTCCGTCACCTGTTGGAAGGTCTTGTCGCCGAGCGATCCCTGCGACCATGCGCGCAATGTGGAATTCACGGTGCCAGCTTCGAAGGCGCGGCGCTTCAGTCTCTGAAGGTCTTCACGCATATAGTCTGGACGATAGTCCTTCAGGAACTTCATCACCGTGTCGTACGACCGCCTTGCGGCTTCGAGGTTCTCGAAATAGGAGTTGCAGTGCGTAAGCCCTTCCCAGATGTAGGAGTTCGCGAGAAGGCGGCGATTTTGGGTGCGCTTGGAGAGTTCTACTGCATCGGCTGCGAATTCCATTGCCGAGCGCGCATGAGCACCAGGATCAGCGGCTCCCCCGATTTCTTCTTCGACTTTGGCGTTTTCTACCATGCACTGCAGCAGGCGGGCGCGCGCCATTATTATCAAATCCTTTGTCTCGTCGCCGAGTTTGAAGGCGGCAGTTCCTTCGTTTTCCGCTTGCTCCAGGTCTCCCGTATCGAGATAGAGATACCCGATATTGAGGTGAACCGTTCCGAGGCCGTGATGGTTAGGCCGTCTTGCGTAAATTTCTCTGGCTTCCGCCAGGTGACTGAATGCTTCCTCGCGAAGCTCCTCAAACCTCTGTTTGCGATGGCTACGGGAACTCGGCGGTTTGGGTTTCGCAGTGCCGGACTTGCGGCGCCTGATCTCTGCGTCGAGCTTCCGCAGGAGTTCGAGCGCGATCAGACGTTTGACGAACGCAAGGTTTGCAAGCGAACGAGCGACGTTGCGATGCTCCGGGTCACGCTTCTTGTACTCGGTGATGGCCCGGGTGAAATGGTCGATCGCCTGGTGATAGCGGCCCTCGCGTCGCGCAATACGGCCATAGGAAGAATGTATGTTACCGAGGGTGATGTAGTCGTCGGTAGAAGCCAGGACGGCCTCGGCGCTTTGCAGGATTTTTAATGCCTCTTGCGGGACGCCCTTCTGAAAAACGAGCCAGCTTTCGAGGACACGCATTACGGCGGCCATTTTCGGATGTCCGAGAGAGTTTGCAAGTTCGCAGCCGCGTACGGTGCAGGTGAGTGCCAGGTCGTATTCGCCTTTTCGTCGAAGGCAGCGCCCTTTCCAGAAATCGGCGATGGCCAGGGTTTCCTTGTCTTCGATTTCTTCACCTACCATGAGCACAAAATCGAAATGCGCTATGGCCGCCTCGAACGATTCGCCGGCCATTGCGAGGAGACCCTCGGCCATGCGCAGGTGCAGGTAGTCGCAAAGCTTGAGTTGAGCGCGAACAGGCGTCTGAAATTTGACTAGAACTCGGGCGAGTAGTTCGCGATTGTCGAAGCCGAGGTCGATCCATTGGGCAAGATAGCCGAGGAGCGCGCCGGCGTCAGGCTGCTCTGGCCCCAACGAAACGAGCATCGGCAGGTTTTTTTCCAGTAGCGACATGCCCCGCGCGATCCTGCGATCCCAAAGGTCCTGCTTCAGATCCGCGAGAAGAGCCTGTTCTCTTGTCTTCATATTCCGCGACGAAATTATAAGCACCGGCCAGGCCAAGCGTCGGTGACAGTAGGATTGCGGAGCGGCTCAATTGGCTGCCTGGGGCCGCCCCGGACGACTCGTCCGTTTCGGACTAGTCCGCTCGCGAATTTCATGCAACTAGCATCTACTACCTGCGGAGGCGGTAAAGCTCATGGGTGCAAAAGAGAACGACCTGACGCGCGATTGGCGCTACAACCCGAGATGGAACGGCGTGGAGAGGCCTTACTCCGCGCAGGAGGTGGAGCGCCTGCGCGGCACTCTGAAAATTGAACATACCTTGGCGCGACACGGCGCCGAGCGTCTGTGGAACCTTATGCATTCAGAGAACTATGTGGCCGCTTTGGGCGCCATGACCGGCGGCCAGGCGGTGCAGATGGTGCAGGCTGGGCTGCAGGCCATCTACGTCAGTGGGTGGCAGGTGGCGGGCGACGCCAATACCGCGGGGCAGGTTTACCCCGACCAGAGCCTATATCCATGCGACAGTGTTCCGGCGCTCGTGAAGAGGATCAATAATGCACTGATTCGGGCTGACCAGATTTGGCACCAGGAAGGGAAGAACGGTATCAACTGGTTCGCGCCCCTGGTTGCCGACGCCGAGGCGGGCTTTGGCGGATGTCTCAACGCATACGAATTGATGAAGGCGATGATCGAGGCTGGAGCCGCCGGAGTTCACTTTGAAGATCAGTTGTCTTCGGCTAAGAAGTGCGGGCATATGGGTGGCAAGGTTCTGGTTCCGACCGTCGAGGCCGTCCAGAAATTGATTGCCGCGCGGCTGGCCGCGGACGTGATGGGAGTGCCGACGGTGCTTGTGGCGCGAACTGACGCCAACAGCGCAAAACTGCTTACGAGCGTCATCGACGAGCGCGACAAGGAATTTGCCACTGGCGAGCACACTGTCGAAGGCTTCGTACGCATCCGTGGCGGGATCGAGTGCGCTATCGCGCGCGGGTTGGCCTACGCACCTTATGCCGATCTCCTCTGGTGCGAAACCGCCGAACCTAACCTCGATGAGGCGAGGCGCTTTGCAGAGGCCATTCGCAAAGAGCACCCGGGCAAGATGCTGGCGTACAACTGCTCGCCGTCGTTCAACTGGAAGAAGAAACTCGACGACTCCACCATTGCCAGGTTCCAGCGCGAACTCGGCGCGATGGGCTACAAGTTCCAGTTCATCACGCTGGCCGGGTTCCACTCGCTGAACCACGCGATGTTCGACTTGGCACGGGGCTACAAGGAAACGGGAATGACGGCCTATGCGCAGCTGCAGGAGCGGGAATTTGCCGGCGAGAAAGAGCACGGCTATCGCGCGGTGAAGCACCAGCAGTTCGTCGGAACCGGTTACTTCGACGAAGTCACACAAGTGATTGCCGGGAGAGCGGTTTCAACGACGGCGCTTGCCGGATCTACCGAAGAAGAGCAGTTCCGGGCAGAACATTCGAACGGGGATGGGAGCTGTCCGAAAATAGCGCAATTGATGCAGACCGATAGCTTTGTGCATCCGAGAGACCAACTGAGCTAGGGATATAGGGTGCGCGGCAGGCGCAGGCCGCGCACCTCATCTACTTTATTCGTTTTGCGTGAAACTCAGCTTCTAGTTTCCACGTCTGTCCATCCGAAGTGAGCACTTCACCCGTCCATCGGAAGGAATCATCCGTCACCTCTGTGAAGTTCCAGCGAATAGGTCTGCCGTCCTGGTGCGTCCCGATCTGGATAATGTCCTTGCCAACGCGACGTCCGAGAAGTTCGTCACTTCGGCCTGTGACTGGATTGATCCACGTGGCGCGCCATGCCTGGATCTCGGCATCCCAGACCCGCAGTGTCGTCCCGTAACGATTCCCCTCTTTGCCGAGTTCCGCGCGGCGCTCCGCAATGCGTGGCATGATCCAAACGTCCTGAACGGCTCTACCTTCCAGAACCCAGCCGAAGTGGACCTCGCCATTGCCGTGCCGGACGCTGCCGTCCTCCCGGTAATCGAAAACTTCAAGTTCCCAATCCCCAATCAGCCAGCCGTAAGCGTCGACTGATTCCGGTATTTCGATCGAACGGCCCGGCGCACTTAGGGCCGATAGAAAATTAATGTTCTTTTTCAAGGTTGTCATTTCCGTTTTCCTTCATCGCACCCACAGGATGTCGCTGGCTGTGTTTTAATCCTTGGTTCTCCCTGATATCTTGGTTCATCAAAAGCTTTATACGATCTCAAGACGGAGCGATTCTTGGCGAAAATTGCGGTCGAAGTCGAACAAGCTCTAGCGGATCGCAAGCGGACCGGCGGTGCAGGCGGCGTCAGAGGGCGCGTGCTGGCGGAAGGTGGAGGCTGGGTTGTAGAAGATGTGGTCTGTAACTCCGGCCCAGACGATCGTCCATTCGAGGAATTGCATTCACACGTATCTATCGCGATGGTGGTGGTCGGAACCTTTCAGTACCGGTCCGAATCCGGACGCGCACTGATGACTCCGGGTTCGCTGCTGCTCGGCAATGCGGGCCAATGCTTCGAATGCGATCATCGACACGCCGCTGGCGACCGCTGCATCGCGTTCCGCTTCGACCCGGAATTCTTCGACAAGTTGGTGAGAGATGATTCGGGAATTCATCATGCCCGATTCGGCATTCAGCGGCTGCCGCCCATGCGTCAATTCTCTCTGCTATTCGCGCAGACAGTCTCAAACCTGTTGGGATCTATCGAAGGTGACTGGGAAGAGATTGCTCTGACTCTCGCCGCTACAGCGGCACGCATTGCGAATGGATACCCTTATGACAACGTAAGAGTGCCTCTAAGTTCCGAGGCCCGAGTGACGCGGACCGTACGGCAGATCAATGCTGAGCCGACCGGTACACATACGTTGGAAGAACTGGCGTGCGAAGCGGGACTCAGTCCCTATCATTTTCTGCGCGTTTTCGAGCAAATAACGGGACTTACACCACACCAATATGTCCGCCGGGCAAGGCTGCGCGATGCTGCCGCACGGATCAGGGTCGAACCATCAAGAATTCTCGACATCGCTCTCGATTCCGGTTTCGGAGATGTCTCGAATTTCAATCGCGCATTCCGGAACGAGTTCGGATTGAATCCTCGTGCTTACCGGGCGGGGCGTGCCGCATAAAACGAAGCTCAATGAAAGCTGTCATTCTCACCATTAGCGACAAAGGATCACGCGGCGAGCGGGTCGACATAAGCGGTCCGGCGCTCGCGGCATGGCTCCGCGAACATGAAGTTGATGTCTTGCATGCGGTCATCCTGCCAGATGACGAGGACCAGATTGCGCAGAACCTGACGGATGTTGCCGATCTCGGCGAAGCCGACCTCGTGCTGACGACCGGTGGGACCGGCGTCTCTCCCAGGGATGTCACACCGGATGCCACGATTCGAGTCGTCGAGAAGGTTCTCCCGGGCTTCGGGGAGGCGATGCGAGCGGCGAGCCGCGAGAAACTTGCGACTGCGATCATTTCGCGAGCAGTTGCCGGTATCCGTAAACGTACATTGATTATCAATCTTCCCGGCAGTCCCGCTGGCGCAGTCGAGAGCCTTGCGGCGGTGTGGGCCGCAGTGCCGCACGCTATCGAGAAGTTACAGGGAGATGCAAAGGATTGTGCGGTCTAGACTCTCCTTAACCCTCAGGGGCATACTTGGCACCTAAATGCGCACACTTCCGGCGATTTTCGTCCTGCTTCCACTTATAACGCTCGCGCAACCGCAGCGGAATCCCCCCGATCTGAAACACTTACTCGCGGACGTGAGTTCTGCTTACGCCAAACTAGAGCCGCAATCGATCAGGCCCGCCGAGGGCTTCATCAAGTACGACTACCTGATTCCGGCCGGGTATTACAAACAGATGTGGGACTGGGACGGGTTCTTCATCGGCGTCCACCTTGCAGACCAAAGCCGGGGGAAAGCGAAGTACCTGAAATACTGGGTGCTGAACTTTGCCGATGCCATCGATCAGGACGGGTACGTAGCGGGAAGAGTCACGACCGAGGGTCCGCAGCCGTTGATGGGAAAGTTTGCAATGAAGCCCTTCCTTGCGCAGGGCGCGGTCATAGCATCGGAGAGACTCGGCGATTATGGGTGGGTCGCGCCGATCTGGGGTCAACTACAGCGGATCATCGCTTACCGCGAAAAGACGCAATTCGACCCCAAGTGGGGACTGTTTTTCTGGAACAACGCAATCCAATCAGGTGCCGACAACAACGTCGCATTAACCAATGATCCGAAAGACCAGAACGCTATTCTTGCGGTGGATCTTTGCACATTTCAATTCCGCGAATACAAAGCAATGGCTTGGCTTGCGGAAAAACTGGGAAAGCAAAGAGAATCCGCGGAATACCACCGAAAGGCTGAGGCGCTTCGCGCCGCGATGCTGAAGCACCTGTGGTTCGAAAAAGACGAGATCTTCTTTAATATCCGTCGCGATAACGGCGAGCCAGTTCGGCGCGTTACCTATTCCGATTTCGTGCCGCTCATCGAAGACATCCTGCCGCAACAGAGCGCGAAGGCGATGATTCGCCGCTACCTGCTGTCGCCCGATCAAATGTGGGCGCCCTATGGGATTCGCAGCCTCTCGAAACGGGATCCAGACTACAACAACGTGAGCATGATCAAGCCATATTCGAATTGGCAGGGACCAATCTGGATCAATGCAAACTACCTCGATTTCATCGCGCTCAGGCGTTATGGCTTCAACGAGCAGGCCTCGCTGTTGGCCGCGAAGCTTGGCCGAATGGTTCTTGCGGACATCAAGAAATGGGGTTCGATGCACGAGTGCTACGACGCCGAAACCGGCGAAGGATTGGCGCCAACTCCGGAACAGTCTCCGAATCATGTGTTCACGGGCTTTGTCGGCTGGGACCTGCTCGTGCAGGATATGCTGGAGTGCGAAGTGAAGGAGCAGTGCCCGGAGCTTCACCTGCCTGATATTGGTAATACTCAAGAAAAAAGCCCCACTCCGAGCAAAGCCGGAATGGGGCAGAAATCGCGCTCCGCAATTCACTATCTACAGCATTAGTCTCCGCTGCGCTCCTCGCGCTCGAACGGCTTCTGGATGTATTGCCGAGCCTGATCGAGTGCTCCCTGCGTGTTGTCGCCGGTTTGCAGGGCCTGCCGGTATTCGTTTACCGCGCGTTCGCGCTGGCCGGTGATATCGAAGATTTTGCCGAGTTGGATGTGACTCCAAACCTCGGTCCACTTCGGATCCCCGTCGCCGTTAAGCGAGTCGCGATAACTGTTTGCCGCGGCCTGGTAGTTGTGCTGCAGATAGAAGACCTCGGCGATACGATAGTGAGCCAGCGAACTGTTTCGATTGATGTCGAGCGCCTTCTGGAATTCGCGCAACGCCTCCGCGAGGTTCCCCTGCGCGACCAACTGCTGTCCGCGCATGATCGCGGTTCGAAGACGCAGGTCCGGCGAATTCTTCAGCACGTGATCGTTGGGATCGATGGTGATCTTCCTCGGACGGCCAAATGTTT
This sequence comes from Terriglobia bacterium, assembly GCA_032252755.1. Classification (NCBI taxonomy): domain Bacteria; kingdom Pseudomonadati; phylum Acidobacteriota; class Terriglobia; species Terriglobia bacterium. The sequence goes on along the minus strand of JAVUPY010000017.1, from coordinate 153,250 downwards.
CCACCGAGTAGCTGGAATTCGTGCCGACGACGTCGATCGTCTTCTGCTCGGTTTTGCCGTCCGTTTCGATCTTCAATTGTACGGGCATGCGGAAGAGGTCGAGATCCTGCGAGATTTCGCCGACCACACGGAATCCTTTGGCGATGCGGTAGATCGTGTACTTGTTCTTGAATTCAGGCGCGCCTGTCGAATCGAGCCATTGCGAAAAGAACCAGGTCATCTGCTGGCCCGTAACCTTCTCGCAGACTGATTTCAAGTCCGCAGTAGTCACCGATTTGCCGGCGTACTCCTGGAAGAACGTTCGCATGATCTTGTCGAAGTTGTTCTCGTTCACCACGTAGCGGAGCATGTGAAAGATCATGCCGCCCTTGTCGGTTACGAGCGACTGGAAGACCGGGTCGAACGGATTCAGGGTTGCCACCTGGCCAAGCGGAACGCTCTCATACGCGAGCGCACCGACCGACATATCCTTTACGACTTCCTGCCCGCCGGCCTTTCCCGCCGCGAACTCGACGTAGCGTTCCTCGGAGTAACGGGCACCTCCATCCATGATCCACCAGTCCTTTTCAGTCGCCGGGCTCACGTCGACTCCGAACCACTGGTGAGCAATCGTGTTCGCCAGCAAACGGTAGTTAACCTTCTGGCTGATGGCCCGCGTTGACAGTGCCGCAATCTGTGGTGCCCATGCCACCGGCACGGTATCGTCCGGTATCTCCACGATCTTCAATGTCGGTGAAGGCGGAATGCCGTAGACGGTGGTGAAGAACGACATTTCACGAGATGCCGTGTCGGCGTAGGTCGAGGCCAAATTCTGTTTATCCGGCAGGAAGTAGACGTGGATCGTCGCGCCAGCCTCCGAGAAGTGCTGGTGAACGAACTTGCCGATGAAGATAGACCCCGGGAAACTCGCCTTCGTCCATGCAAAGGTGAACTTCTGCCCGCCAGGAATTTCCGTGGGAAGGCTCTCTGCCTGCTTCTCCCCAGTTTTCGCGGGGGCTTTTCGTCCGCGAACCGGAGGCTTGCGCGTCTGCTTGGCGGGTTTGGCGGGTTCCTTGGTGCGACGTGTCAGTGCGGGAGCCTTCTCTTCAGGCGCGGACTCAACCGGCTTGATTGCGGTCGTGACTGCCGCCCCAGCAGTAGTTGATCCGCCACTGCCAATCACGGTGTAGCCGGCAGGCACGCTGACATTGATCACGGAGCTGAAGCGGTCCGTTCCATAGCCGGTCATCGGAAACCACGCGCCGGGGTAGAGGAGATAGCTGACCGGATCACCGATGTACGCGAGTTTGAGGCCCTGTACCGGACTGTCTTCGACGGAGATCAATGCGCCTTCGTAATCGAAGTCGAGCGTCGCCGACTGGCCTTTCATCATGCCGTTAGGAAACATCACGCGAATTGTCGAATCCTGCGTGACGCGCTCGGCGGAAAGCGTGTGACCCTGGTCGTCGGTTACCTTCGTGGGCTTCAACCCGTTGTTCAATGTGAAAACTGCGACGCTGAGGTCTTCCAGTGCCGTGAAGTGGACTTTGGCGTGGGCGGAAAGATGGTGCGTGGCGGGATTGACCGCGGCGTCGATGACATAGTCATCGATCTGGATCTTCGCCTTATCGGGAGCCGCTGCCAGGTGCAGCGACAAGAACAGACCGGCTATTAAGGCAAAGACCACCAAGACAGCACGCCCCAAGGGACGTCGTGCTTGTTTCATCCGGTTAAAACTCCTGATTGTCTCTGTAAATAGTACTTGATGTGGATTCCTACTTAAAAGATGCGTTTGCAGTAATCCTCGTGCAACTGTTCCTGGGCTACTAAGCTCTGAACCCCAACGAGGTCACCAGAGTTGCCGTCCTGACAAAGTTTAGACAAGAAAATCAACGAACGCGAACAGGCCGAATACAGCGCCAATGTACGCCGCGACAAATTAGGCGAAAAATGGATTGGCGGATCGAGGAGTCTCAAGCACTCCCGTTGGTCGATGCGCGACTTCGGAGGGTGCCGTTTACTGCGTTCAGTACGGCCGCTGCTGCTCTCTCGAAGGCATTGCTATTGCCGGGATCGGACCCGCGCAGCCTTCTCCTAACCTCGCCCAGTCCCTCCAGCATACCCTCTCTCTGAGGGCCGTCGGGGAGGATCGCACTCAACTCCGCGACAACCTTTTCCGCAATATAGTTCTCCTGCACGAGTTCCGGCACGACCTGTCGCCCCGCAATCAGATTCGGCATCGCGTAAAAGGGAACGTTCACCATCTTGGTGCCAAGCGCATAGCTGAGGGGCGCCATGCGGTAGACCATCACGAACGGCGTCCCGATTACCGCCGCCTCGACCGTTGCTGTCCCCGAAGCCACCACCGCCGCCCGGGATTGCGTCAAGGCAATCCGAACGTCTCGACATAAGGTGATCTTTGATGTCGGGTTTTCGCAGCTCCAGTGTCGGCGAACGATGGAATAGAGAAAGGTATCGTCCACAGTGGAGGCGACCGGAAGAACGAATTTGTAGGACGGCGCCAGGCTCTCGGCAACGTCCAGCATCAACGGCAGATTGAACCGGATTTCCTTTCGGCGACTGCCCGGCAAAAGGGCAATCTGTGAACTCTCCGCCGCGGCGTCACCCGCTGCCTCGGTTCCTGCCAGCGGGTGACCCACAAACTCTGCCGTAACCCCGCGTTCTCGATACCACTGCTCCTCGAATGGGAAAATGACCAGCATCTTCCGCACGTATTTCTTTACAAGTTCGACGCGCCTGGAACGCCAGGCCCAGAGTTGGGGCGAGACATAATAAATGACCGGGATTCCCAGCCGGTGAAGTTCTTTCGCTAGCCGAAAATTGAAATCCGGGAAGTCGATCAGGACCGCGAGATCGGGGCGTCGCTGCTCCGCCTCACGAACCAGCTTGTGGAATCGGCGATAAATGGAAGGAAGGTGCGAAACGACCTCGAAGATGCCGACTACCGCTACGTCCCTGGCTTCGATGACGGTTTCGCATCCAGCCTTGCGCATGCGGTCTCCGCCGAGGCCGAAGAACTCGATGGACCCTAAGCCCCGGGAAGCAGCCAGCCTCTGCAGGGCCTCGATCAGCCCCGCACCATACATCTCTCCTGAAGCTTCTCCGGCTGAGATCAGTACGCGCATGGATGGGGGAAGGATAACAGAGAACCAGTTGCCAGTCCTCGGTTCCCAGTGTGCTGAAGAGGGTGTTCGTTCTTCGTCAAAACCCACACCGAAAATCGTCAGGGTTTTCGAAGAACGAGGAACGAACTTGGAACTGGGAACTACTCCTAGTCGTCGCCCACAACCGCTCCGGGCTGAACGGTAGGCTCGGTGGGGATGATCGGTATCTCCTGGTCTTTGTACTGCAGTTGGTAGAGCTTGTAGTAAATCCCGCGCTGCGCGAGCAGTTGCTGGTGCGTGCCCATCTCGCGGACCTTGCTCTTGTGCATCACGACGATCTTGTCCGCGCGCTGCACCGTGGAGAGGCGATGAGCGATGATGAGCGAGGTCCGGCCCTCGACCAGTTTCGTCAGGGCCTCGCGAACGCGGAACTCGGTTTCCGTGTCGACGCTCGATGTGGCCTCGTCGAGGATGAGGATTTTCGGATTGTGCGCCAGCGCTCGGGCGAAAGAGATGAGCTGCTTTTGGCCGGTGGACAGTGTCGATCCGCGCTCCCGCACCTTCGACTTGAATCCGTCCGGCAGCGAGCGAATGAAGTCGGCAACATTCACTTCCTCGGCAGCCTCTTCCACGGATTCGTCAGGAATCCAACTCGACCCTAGGCGAATGTTCTCTTCCACTGTTCCGGTAAAGAGGAATGGGTCCTGTAACACCACGCCGAAGCGGCGGCGAAGCTCCGTCAAGTCCATTTCGCGGATATCGATGCCGTCAATCTTGATGGAGCCCTTCTGGACGTCGTAGAAGCGAAGCAGCAGGGAAATCAGAGTGGTCTTGCCCGCTCCCGTGTGGCCAACGATGGCCACGGTCTCACTCGGTTCGAGCGCAAACGAGACGTCGCGCAACACCCAATCCCACTCTTCGTCGGAGCGCTCCTGGATCGCATGCTCGCTCTGCACGTCCAGTTCCGGAGCGACCACGGGCGGCACAACTACATACTGCCCAGGCTCCTCGCCGTCCTTCGGCATTTTCCGGTAGGCGAACCACACGTGATCGAATTCGATTCGACCGGGCCCCTCCGCGCGTTTCACCACCGCCGGCGAGACGATTTCCGCCTTGGTATCGAGCAACTTGTAAATGCGCTCCGCCGACGCCATCGCCGACTGCAGAATGTTGTACTTCTCACTGAGGTCCTGGATCGGACGGAAGAAACGTTGCGCGTACTGCATGAAGGCGACCAGTACGCCGAGAGTTGTCCCCATTGCTATAACGTCATACTTGGGGTCCCGCAGCAACAGCCACGGCTGCGCGTAGTGCACCGGTATGCCGCCAGGCTGCGGGTGAAAGATCGCCTGGAAGTGGCGGACAACTTCATTGCCCCCTATCCAGACCACCATCGCAATTGCGACCGACGAGAGGATTTCCACCACCGGGTAGTACACCGCGTGTGCCATGATCGCGTCCTTGAACGCGTCCATGTGCTGCTGGTTCACCTTTTCAAACTTCTTGTAAGCCTTGTGCTCCCGGTTGAACAGCTGTAGTACGACGATGCCTGTGATGTGCTCCTGCATCGAGCTGTTAATCTTCGCGATTGCCACGCGAATGCGCCGGTAGCTGTCCCGAACCTTGTCGCGGAAAATCTTTGTCCCGATAAAGATGAACGGAAGCACCGAGAAGGTAATCAGCGCCAGCTTCCAATCCATGTACAGCATGATCCCGAGAATCCCCGCCAGTACGAAGATGTCCTCAAAGATCGAGACCACACCCGAGGTGAACATCTCGTTCAGCGCGTCCACGTCGGTCGTCGTCCGCGTCACCAGGCGCCCAACAGGGTTCTTGTCGTAGAAGCCGATGTGCATCCGCTGCAGGTGGCGGAATATCTCGGCGCGAAGGTCGAACATCGCCTTCTGCCCAGTCCACTGCATGAAGTAAGTCTGCAGGAAGTCGAACAGGAACCCGGCAGCGAGCAGCCCGATGTACATCGAGCCAATCTGCGCGATGCCAACCATCGGCTTGGAACTGAGAATCGGGTCGAGGAAGGAGTTGCCGGAACCGGCGTTGCTGGACAGGTACTTGTCGATAGCGGTCTTGGTCAGGTAGGGACCAAGTACGTCGCACCCGGCCTTCAGGATGATCGCCGTAAGCGCAACAACCACCTGGGGTTTATAGGGGCTCAGATATTTGAGCAGCCTCCTCATCAGGCGGCTGTCGTACGCTTTCCCCAGTACCTCTTCCTCTTGAATGGCCATCCGTTCCTATTTTAGACGTGGAAACGGCATTTTGGTCGCAGCAGATAAGGAATCGCGCCATTGGGCGATTCGGGCCCGGTGGCGTGATTGCCCGATTTAAGATGTTCCTATGCCCCTCGGCCTTTACCTCTCGGTTCCGTTCTGCCGGACGAAGTGTTCGTTCTGCAACTTCGCATCGGGGGTGTTCTCGCGCCCACTGTTCGACAGCTATGTCGGGTACATGGAAAGAGAACTGGCGCGAGCCGAGCAGGTCGCGAAGGAGATGGGCGGCAGGTTTGAACGTGAGGTCGATTCCGTCTACCTGGGCGGCGGAACCCCGAGCGTCTTAGCTCCCGACCAGCTCGTAACCCTGTTCCGCTCAGTCCGCGACAACTTCGACGTGCTGCCCGGTTCCGAGATCACGGTCGAGGTCGCTCCCGGCACGCTATCGCCGGAAATCCTGACAGTCCTCGTGGACTCAGGCGTAAACCGTGTGTCTCTCGGAATGCAGTCCTTTGTTGACCAGGAGTCGCGCTCGGTAGGGCGGCTACACACTCGCGAGATCACGCTTGCTGATATTGCCAACTTGCGAGCGGCCGGGATCGCGGAAATTTCGCTCGACCTGATCGCTGGGCTGCCGCACCAGACCGCTGAATCCTGGGACTACTCGCTCGCGCAGACGATTGCGACTGGCGTTCCGCACGTCAGCGTATACATGCTCGAAGTCGATGAGGATTCCCGCCTGGGCCGTGAACTCATCGCCGGTGGCACCCGATACCACGCCCACCATGTCCCTGACGACGACCTCGTCGCCGACTTATACCTGAAAGCCTGCGAAACCCTGAAGGTCGCCGGAATCCACCAGTACGAGATATCCAATTTTGCGCGGAACACGAAATTCGCTCCTAACCCTGGGACGTGTCATCCTGAGCGTAGCGAAGAAAGCGCGGAGTCAAAGGCCCATTTGCTCCCTTTCCACGCTTCGCGCCACAATCTCAAATATTGGCTTCGTCAGCCCTACCTCGGTTTCGGCGTCGATGCTCACTCGATGCTCTGCGCTTCTCGCCCGGATCCGTCACACACGGCCGTTCGTTTCGCCACCAGCGATAACATTGACGCGCTCCTCGCCGGTGCCCCACTCACCCTCACTGAGGTAGCCGACAAGAATGCTCTGGAAGAAACCTTCTTCCTCGGTCTTCGCCTGAACCGCGGAGTGAATCTCAACACCCTCGCGAACGACTTTGGCCGCGACGCCGTCGACCGCTATCGCGAACAAATCAGCGAATTGACGGGATCAGGCCTGCTTTCAACCGATGAGAACTGGCTTCGACTCACAGACCGCGGACGCCTCCTATCCAATGAAGTCTTCTCCCGCTTCCTCGTCGATTAGTTTTCTCAGCGTCCGCAGCGTTCTTTGCGTTAATCTTTCCATGAGAGGCCCCGATGACCGGTATTCCGTGTGCAAATTCTCCCAAGTTCAAACCTCACAAGATCGATCTGCGTAGCGACACCGTTACGCTTCCCACCGACGAGATGCGACATGCGATGGCCGAGGCCGAGGTCGGCGACGACGTCTACGGCGAAGATCCTACGATCAATCGTCTGGAAACTCGTGCCGCCGAGATTTTCAGTCGTGAAGCCGCGATTTTTGTTCCTAGCGGCTCGATGGGCAACCAGATTGCCATCAAACTGCACACGCGGCCCGGGCAGGAAGTCATCTGCGAGCAGCGTGCCCACGTCTACAACTACGAGATGGGCATGATGTCGCTGTTCAGCGCCTGCTCACCCCGCACTATCTACTCGCCCGAGGGTTACCTCACGTGGGACCTCATCCAGTCCAAGATTTCGCCGCCGATTTACTATTACGCGCCGACGGGTCTTATCGTGCTGGAGAATACGGCCAACATGGCGGGCGGAGTGTGCATTCCGCAGGAGGTCATGGACGACGTCTGCGACCACGCTCATGAGATCGGCTTGAAGGTCCACCTTGATGGCGCTCGCATCTTCAACGCATCCTCTGCGCTTGGCAAACCCGTCGCCGAACTCACCCGTAAGTTCGATTCGGTGATGTTCTGTCTCTCCAAGGGACTCGGTGCGCCAGTCGGCTCCCTCCTGGTTGGCTCGAAAGAGTTCATCACGGGTGCGCGTTCTGTCCGCAAAACGCTCGGTGGCGGCATGCGCCAGGCTGGAATCCTGGCCGCTGCCGGCCTGATCGCGCTCGAAAAATCTCCATCACGTCTTTATGAAGACCATGACAACGCCAAGTTCCTCGCGGAAGGTCTTTCGAAAGTTCCCGGCATCAAGATCGACTTGAAGACCGTTCAGACGAATATCCTCGTATTCGACATAAGTGGGACCGGTGTTACCGCGCAGGAGTTCTCCAAGCGACTCGCCGAGCACAATGTCCTGGCTGGTGCCGTGAATCGCGAACTGATGCGTTTCGTAACTCATTGCGACGTAAACCGCGCCGACTGTCAACGGGCCCTGGAAGCGGTCGAAGCGATTTGCGGCGCGCGCGCGCATGCGTGAATTGGCCGCAGTTTGCGATCGCAAAATTCTTCGTCCTTTTCAAGGTATCAAGCATCACTATATTTAGAAGTCGCTCTCCGTGTGGGTTTGCAAAGATTGAAGTATGCATAAGCAACTGACAAACGGCGACGTGCAACTGTAGTTACATGTCCATTCAAATTGATCATTCCGTAATTGCTCACTGTCATCCGGATGATGTGTGGCTGGCCATTCAGGACATACGCCGATGGCCTCAGTTCGATCGCGAAGCGATCGACTCGGCGGAATGGGTTAGAGGCGAGCCGTGGACCGCGGGGTCGCGGTTTCGGATCAAACTGCATAAGCCGATACCCTATACGCTTGTGCCCGAGATTGTGGAAGCCGAGAAGCCTATCCTGATTCACTGGCGGGCCAGTGGCAGCGGCGTTTCCGGAGAGCAATGGTTCATCTTCAAACTCCTACCCAACGACGACACCGAAATTCGCACGCTGCAGCAATACTCCGGTGCACCTCTGCTCCTCCTCGGTCCCAAAGCCAAAAGCTTGATTGAAGAAGGAGTTCACCACCTGCTCGGCCACATCAAGCGTGAAGCGGAAGCCAACAGCCGGATCGCCAACTGGACCCCACCCTGCGTTTAAACGGGTAATCTGGAACTCGCGTAACGGAAAAACGATGCATGGCGGGCTCTCTATCTTCCTCAACCCGATTACCAGATTGCCCGATCGCGCGATTACGTTCGTAATTATCCCGCCGGATTTTTTACTCTTTTCTGATCGGAAGTTGATGTAGCTTCTTCCCGTGGTGGGCTAAAAATCTACGCTCCGCATAGGTGGGGGAGACAGCAAAATGGCCACACACCAAATCACCATTCGCCGTTGCTTCTGGGAATTCAACCTTCGCAGCACCGCCAAGCGTCTTCGCAAGATGCTGATCATGCGGGGTATGCAACCGCGCATGGCTTGGGCCTCGGGCGACCTTGCGATCGAGGTTAATGGGTCCCAGGTCTATTCGTTCAAGCAGGAAAAACGCCTTCTGGACGACAATGCCCTGATCAGCCGCGTTCGCGCCAAGGTTTGGGAAACGCGCTCGTTCTAGCAGAAAACTCGGCACAATCTGGGAATCGATACAATACTTCATCCTCGCCGTCTGCCTATCCTCCCTCATACTGCGAAATAGCTGATACCGCTCGATCTTCGTTTGCGCGGCGCCGAGATTCTTATCTACCGAGGGTTCCGTCTGCGCCTAGGTATGATATAAGTATTAGTTCTTCTTATTAGTCCATTAGCTGTAAGAATTCTCGCCCGGAGCCTGCCCGTATGGATTTTCAACTGAATGATGAGCAGCAACAACTGCGAAAGAGTATCCGCGAGTTCGCGGAGCGCGAAATTGGGCCGCACGTTCTGGAGTGGGATGAAGCTTCGCATTTTCCGTCCGAGATTGTGAAAGAACTCGGAAATATGGGCATCATGGGCGTTATCTTTCCGGCCGAGTACGGCGGCGCCGGAATGGGATACATCGAGTACGTGATTGCCGTCGAAGAGCTCTCACGGGTAGACGGTTCCGTCGGTATCATCGTCGCGGCCCATACCTCGCTTTGCTCGAATCACATCTTCATCGCCGGCACTGAGGCGCAGAAGCAGAAGTACGTTCCGAAACTCGCCAGCGGAGAATTTCTTGGCGCATGGGGATTGACCGAACCCGGCTCCGGTTCGGATGCTGGCGGCGCTCGTTGCGCGGCCGTTCGCAAGGGCGACAAATGGGTGCTCAACGGAACCAAGACCTTCATCACCAACGGCGCTCACGCGGACGTTTACGTTGTCATCGCCGTAACCGACAAAGCCGCCCATACGCATGGTCTTTCCGCGTTCATAGTGGAGAAGGGAACCAAGGGCTTCCGGCCGGGAAAGAAAGAGAACAAACTCGGCCTGCGTGCCAGTGACACCTCGGAGCTGATCTTCGAAGATTGCGAGATTCCTGCCGAAAACCTTCTCGGGCAGGAAGGTCAGGGCTTTATCGACGCCATGCGGGTCCTCGATGGCGGGCGAATCTCGATTGCCGCGCTCGGGCTCGGTATGGCGCAGGGCGCTTACGAATCGGCGCTCAAGTACAGCAAGCAGCGCAAACAGTTCGGCCAAGCCATCAGCGAATTCCAGGCGATCCAATGGAAACTCGCAGACATGGCTACCGAGATCGACGCGGCGCGGCTCCTGACCCTGCGCTCCGCCTGGCTCAAGGACAATCACAAGAAGACTACGCTCGAGTCTTCGATGGCCAAGCTCTATACCAGCGAGGTCGCCGTGCGCGTCGCTAACGAAGCCGTCCAGATCCACGGCGGCTACGGCTTTATCAAAGATTATCCGGCAGAAAAGTTCTACCGCGACGTCAAGCTCTGCACCATCGGCGAAGGCACCAGCGAAATCCAGCGTATGGTGATTTCGCGCCAGATACTAAAAGATTGAATGGCTTCTTTCTCCTGTTCTGTTCTTCGTCTTCGTAGCGCAAGCCATTTGTAATCGCTATCGAAGGACGAGGAATGAACGACGAAAAAACTAGGGTTTGCTCTCCTTCGAGTGCCACTCTCGTAATTTCTTGGTGAGAAGTACGAGTCCCAGCAGTTGGGTCCATTCAGACACTATGTTGCTGACAACCTGGCCCCACTTACCCGTCGGATCCGACCTCATGAAAAGCAAGATCCACCCCGCTCCCGTCATGACCAGAAAAATCGTCAGCGAATGTTTCTGCACGATGCGGAATGCGGCAGGAAAGAATCCGGCCGGCGGTTCGTTACTCTCTTCAGACCCGCTTTCATACAGGTGCTTGGTTGCCAACACCATCACGAGTACCCCGGTCCAGTCGGCAATCGCATTTCCAAAAAACGAGCCCCAATGAGTTTTCGAGTCGAACACGCGATACAACAAAATCCACGAAACCAGGATCGAGCACGCCACGAGACTCAGGGAATGGTGCTGTAGAAAACCGCTCTTCCCGCTTACTCTCCTTTTCATCCTTCTTTCGAGCCGAAAAGGCATCTCCCGAGTTGCCGTCCGCCGCCTCCGCTTTTGCAGGGGCCCCGCGGTGCCTGAGTTTGAGGTGCGTTCAGGGCATTTGTATCCCACTCCTCTTGTGCGATACTGAATATGCCTTCCTTTTGCCGGGATGGCGGAACTGGCAGACGCAGCGGACTCAAAATCCGCCGAGGTTCACCCCTCGTGGGGGTTCGACCCCCCCTCCCGGCACCACCTAAACATCAGGCAGTGTGGAACTTCTGCATAACGGCTGGCGCCGCTGCAAGTTGGTCACTTTTCTGTGAGGTGGGCAACGTGACCAATTCGTGACTTATCTCAAGGGCCTTTTCAGTCTGTTGGAGTTTCCGCATGGCATCGGCAATATCCGTCCGGCTCACGATTGCGTAGCGCTCGAAAACGGAGCGAGTCTTCCATCCGCCAATGCTCATGATCACACCTTCCGCGATTCCAGCGCGGCGGAGGTTCCGTGCTGCGGTCCGGCGGAGATCGTGGAAGATGAGGCCCGTGTACTTCGAGTGCTTCGCTTTGCACTTCGGGCAATGCTGGCCCGAGATCTTGGGAGCAAAACAGCGAGCGCAAACGATCTTTCCAACTCCCGCACGCACGCAAGCGTTCTCCCAAGTGTTTCGGAAATCGCGGACAGGCTTTCCGTTCTTCCGCGTGAACACAAAATCGTCGGCCTTCTTGCCGATCACGCACGCCGCTAGCAACGTGTAAACAACATCCGTCATGATCACTTCGCGGCCTTCGCTGTTCTTCGTTGTCCCCGGTTCCAGGCGGATTACACGTTGCGCCAAATCGACCTGCCGTTTGCGGAGGCCCAACAGTTCCGAAACGCGCCAACCGTAAGTGCGGCCACACTCGACAAGGGTACGGAACCACAGTTCAGAACCTTCTACCAACTTCCGATACGGGGAATCCTCGAGAAACCCCTTTCGCACGTTGTTCTCTTTCAGTTTGGGGAAAGCAGGGAGGCGGAGCACCTTCGCAGGAGTTGCCAACATTCCCAATCGGAACATCCGTTTCAATGCGGCCAATTCGCGGTTAATTGTCGCGTTGCTGGCGCCTTCCTGCTGGCGCGCATCGACGTAACGAGCGATAACACTGCTCGCAACTTCAACGGCTCTCAGGACGCCAAAGAATGGCTTTAGATGGGCATTCCAGCGCGTCTCGACATCGGCAAGGCTCTTGCGGCCATTGATCCGATATTCGCGGAGGAAATCATCGGCCAATTCATCGACTCGGATGCGCTCAGTCTTCGGTCCCACAAAGGTTCCGGTCATGATCTCGGCAAGGCGCCGCTTCAACATCTTCCCGGCCTTATCGGGATCGTCAGTTTTCGTGGATTCACGAAAGGTCTTACCATTGCGGGAGTACTTCATCCACAGAACAGGGGAGTCGGGTCTCTGGTAGATGCACCCTTCTCCCTTTTTCTTCCTCATGACTGTTTCTCCTTTCGTTGCTGTTGGCCGTACTTCGCTATGCGGGCTTGTGCGGCCTTCCGTGCGATCTCGGAGCGCTGCGCGGCTGTGAGATTCTTCTTCCGCGCCTGTGCCCCCTTTTTGCCGATCTCGGAAAGCTCGGAGGCGGTCAGGGCCTTGGCCCGCGCCTTTCCTCCGAGTTTCCCAAGTGCCTGTGCTGCTGGGTTTTTCTTCATGCACTCATCTTACGTAACGCTAGGCAAGATGTCAAGAAAATAGCGATTTGATTTCCCCGAAAAATCAAAAGGAAATCAAAGACTTGTTTCGCTCTACGAATCCGTCTAAGTCGCGCACATCCAATAGGAAAGGCCCGCCCTCACCATCCTGAACCACAGGCAGTTTCCCATCGGAAATCAAACGGCGCAATTTCCACGGACTCACGCTCAGATACTCGGCCGCCATTTTCAGCCGGAATAGCCGTTTCGGTGTCGATTTCGCCTGCATCATGCTCCTGTATATCGGTCACGTGTAAGTCACGCACCTTTGTAGCTCGTTTACAATCAATCTGTTAGAAGGACGCGGCGGATATTGAATCCTCCGCTTTTGCCTTTGGCGGGCCTAATCACAGGCCCGCCCCTTGGGTGTGCGCTGGAGTGAGTTGCACCCTCGACCCCGGCTCGGGCCGAAGCCAGCGAATTGACAATCATTCCCTGAAACCCTCTGATCTGTCGGGCCTATTCGCTTGCTCTTCTTGATTGTGTGACTTGCTGAACGAGTGACCCGGAGAACCGGCGCGCCCCGTTTCCCATTCGAGGATGCGCTTTACTACTGAATACGGAGCAGGGCTGTCGGTATCGCCAATCTGAACGGTTGCCATTCTGTGAACGAAGACGCGGGGAGAGAGACGGTCACCGCGAACAGGTGGCGCCCCGTTTGCCCGGGTCCACTCTTTCAGGTAATGGCCCCGGCGAGACGCCTGCGGTTTCTCTCCACTGCCAAGCGAGAACCACAGGGGAACGCGGGCAATCACGCGCAGCAGGTCAGGGCTGAGAACGTCCCAACCTAACAGGCAGAGCCAGCGCCGGAACCCAGGGTCTTTGTAGCGCTTGCTCCATCGGCAATATGCCCGATACTCACCGGGAAGAATGCGGGGATACTCCCGCCACTCGATTGCATCGTGCGAAGGTTCTTTCATCGGGAGCAGACCTCCGCTTTACATGGCCCGCAAAGCCACCTAGAGCCTTCCCGGATGAGGTAAACTCCGTCGCACGGCTCAAGGCATACTGCGCAGACGTAGGAACCCACAAAGCCGTTCTTGTATCCGAGTGGTGCCTTCGAGGATTTGATAGAGGACCAGCTTCGCAGCGGTCCCCCTTCCCACATCTGGCGTACGGTTGTTTGTCGTTCGGATTGAGTAGGAGGTGAGGGAAGCACGGTTGCGCTCATCATCGTGCATCCTCCTCCGCATCGTGCGTAAGAAAGTAGCAGCTATGAACCTGACCATTAACCCGCTCAAGTTGGTTCTCGATGACGTGTCCGCGCTCGCGTAGCTCGAATACTCTGGCTGTGTATTGATAAATTCCCAAATCGCGAATTTCAGGAAGCTGAACGGGTCTTCCCTCTACACGTCTTGCGCGCAACAATTTCAGGAAAATGTCAGCCTGCGGAATACGCTTTGAATGCTTCTTTGGCGCCCCTTGCGGAGTGCACAGGGGAAGCGCTGCCGGGTAATTGCGCCATAGCTCGCCCACTAGTCCTCACCTCCTTTCTCCAGCGTGGAGGCGAGACGGTACAACGGGATGCTCAGTTCGCGCAGCCCGGTTGAGAGGCTGTAAAGACGATCTCTGTTGTATCGGTCGGGCGCCGATTGAGAAGCACAGTCTAATTGACGCGATGCGCGACTGAGGAGAGCAAGCACGCGAGATAAACGACGGCTTGCAACACGTGGGGAACTGTTTTCTAATACGGTCACTAGATTCACCTACAGCGTCCGCTTTCCTTGACCCGGAACGGGCGCTGTTCCTTTCTCACTCGAATCTAGTCAAACCGTGCAACTAATCTAGTGGAGTAATTTGGAGTTGCAGCTAGTCCTTTTGTTTTTCCATGGAAGAAGTCGGCGCAGACTTCGCGCCCCAAATTCTCCGGTCCGGTCGCAGCTGTATGCTTGTGTTCAAGCGCGTGTGGTACTTAAACAAGTGCCTAAGTCGCTCCGCGTCGAACTGCGGGTCGCAGAGTGCGAAGGAAATCAATCGCGAAAGTGGATCCCAGTGCCTTCGTCCGGTCATCCGATGAACAAAGTCCGCCAGGTCCACGATTTCAATGTTTTCGGGCCGAGGCTTTCGGCGAGAGCGGGACCCATGGTTCTGCCTCAGTTGAGATTCGAGCCGGTCTGCGAGTTGATTCATTTCCTTCGCGAACTTAGCCAGCTCCTCGATAGGGGGATTTGGAATGTCCGGCAAGAGTGGGATTAAGCGCTCGATCTGTCCCAAGAGTACCTCAGCCGCGTTGAGTGCAGAATTACGCGAACGCCGAACATTCCGAACTAGTTCGCTTGTCTTGCGCCCGTTCATCTTCTTTGTTGGGCGCGCGCCGTCGGCACCGGCCTCTCGGATGTAGTGAAGACTCACAAGCACCAGCCGTGCAAATTTCTGCTCCAACCGAGGATCCACCCCTCCGCACATCTTCCTAAGAAACCTCGAGTGGGAATTGTCTAGCGCCAGTTGGGGAAGCGTACTCTTTCCGATTGGTGTCGGATACCCGAGCAGCATCGTGAACCAGTTGCCCGGAGTTTTTGGTTCCGAATGCTTACCCGCCCTGAGTACCAAGTCACTTCTGCGGGTCAGAATCCCGCGCCGTGCCGTCATCAGTCACCCTTCCGTGACCTTCCCGGTTTTGGAGTGCCAAAGAAGGCGGGGACGGGAAGGCGCCCCGCCTTGTCGCCGCCGATGATCAGTCAGCAGCTATCCGGCTCATGCCCATCCTAGCGTGGAAGACAGGAGGCAAAAAGATCAAAAATAGGCTAAGTTCGCAAATGATTTCGATTCATTCTCTGGGTAGTGTGCGGGAGAAGACGAATGGGACGCCAACAACTCCACGATACAACGATTGAATATGTCGCGCTCGATGTTCGATGGCTACGGAGGCAGGGTTATTTGCGGCCAGGTTGGTCGGGCTCGGTGAACTGGTCTAGAGGCGGTGAGCGCTTTGCGTTTATCTATCTTTCCGCTTCGCCAGATGCGGTCACGCTGCGCTACAAAACACGGCGCGGGCTTGGCGAATGGCAAGAGAAACGGTATCCGGTTGCCGTGGAGTGGGTGCCGTGTCGTTATGGGGGAAAGCGTGCATGGTTCCGATGTCCAGCGTGCGGACGGTGCGCCGCGATTCTCTATGGTGCGGGGGTATTCGCGTGCCGGCAGTGCCTCCACCTCACCTATCCGTGCCAGAGGGAAGTTCTGCACTATCGCGCATTACGCAAGGCGCAAGACATCCACGAGAAACTAGGCGGAACGGGAATCATTGATGACCCGCTGTTCAAACCGAAAGGAATGCACTGGCGGACCTACTACCGCCATCTGCAACGGTTTCAGGAGGCGGAATCCCGCGCCGTGCCGCCGTGGCTGCTCAAATTACTTTGATAACCATATCGAATAGATTTTCTTGAAATCTCGGTCTCCCGTGCCTATCATCGGCACGTTCGACGCTCCCCCAACTCCACACGCGACAAGGAAGCTCCACCCCCGCACCGGAGCCTCCGAGTGGGGTACTTTCAAGAATAGGAGAATAGGGTAATGTCTCGGTTTTTGGCCGTGGCTGTTGTTCTGTTTTGTTTGTGCGGAATCATACCGGGCGCCGTCTGCCAAAATGCTTCTGGTTCAATTTCTATCGAAAAATTCATGACCCCGGAGGAGCAAAAGAGCACTGGCGTCATGACATTAAGTCCCGCGCAGCGCCTCGCCTTCACGGGATGGCTTCGTCGGTACACGAGGATGTTGATTGAGGAGACAGAGAACGGAAACATCACTGTTCCAGCGAAGAAAACGGCTCCTGTACCATCCTCCTCTTCCCCTTGTAGTCCGGCTGTCGAGAGCAACATCACTGGAGATTTCGAGGGATGGGAGGGCGAAACGGTCTTCAAACTCGATAACGGGCAGATTTGGGAGCAAGCCGAGTATTCCTATATGTATAGCTATTCTTATCGGCCAGAAGTGACAATCTACGAAACCTCATCTGGTTGCCGCATGAAGGTTGAGGATGAAAACGAGACAATTCTCGTCAAACGGCTGAAGTAAGCCGAGAAAGATGGGGCTCAACATGCAAGATACATTTGGAGTACTTTTGCGTCTCATCATTGGCGGCGCGATTCTCGCAATTGGGCTAACGCTAGTCTGGGTAAGCGATCCTCAACACAAAGACAATTCAGGTCTCATCGGATGGCTCATGAGTTGCAGCGCGATTGCATACTCCGTGTGGTCTTCCCGACCACTAATGCCGAAAAGATTCCAAGATCCGCTGGAAGAACTGCGCGATCTCATCTACGAGACAATAAATTCCCTCAGCAGAATCGTATCCGTGTGCAGCTTGATTGTCTTTTTGATCTTTGTCGCAATTTGGGTTCTGGCCGGAGCATACGGCTTTCTGACGGCGCCGATTGGCTTCAAGCCCGGACGTCAACCGGGTGCGATTGAGAGTTTCGCGGATGCATGGTGGATACCTGTTGTTGTCGTACTGACTCTCTCGGAAGCAGCGGCCCTGTTCACAAAGATGAAGCTGAGAAGCGCGAAGCCGAGTTTCAACGACCCAGGGTACAAGTGGGATGGGAAAGCTCACGACGGTCACGAACATCAGCAGTAAAACGTGACCAATTCGTGACCAACCGGCCGAAACAGACCCTCACCAAACCTCACCAGACAAACTAGCCCGTTTGCATTGCAGCCTGTAAATATGTGGGTTTGCTGCACTTGAGAGAATCGGGAGGGGGACTCAAAATCCGCCGAGGTTCACCCCTCGTGGGGGTTCGACCCCCCCTCCCGGCACCAACTAGTTCAGTGGCCTGATCTGAGTTGCTGCGCCGTACGCCCCCAAAGCCCACTCCCAAGCCAAACATCTTCCTGTGAGCCGTCGCACAGAAATGTCTTTGTAGCCGCCATAACATATTTGCCATTTTCGGCGCACAGCGTCCGCGCACCACTATCTTTCCGGACTTGTTCGCCTGACAATTCGCCGGGCGGCCGTAATTCTCCAAGGCCACACGAATGGAATCATAACTGCACGTCTTGAACATTCGACCGCTGCGGGAAAAGGAGAAGGTAAATGAACGTCAATCAGCTCACGGTTGTCGACGAACGAACAGACAAACAGTACAAGATTCCCATCAAGGACGGCGCGATCCGCTCAATGGATCTCCGTCAAATCAAGACTTCACCGGAAGACTTCGGCCTGATGGGTTATGACCCTGCATTCATGAATACCGCTTCGTGCCGAAGTGCGATTACCTTTATCGACGGAGACCGCGGAATCCTGCGGTATCGCGGATACCCGATCGAGCAACTTGCGGAACACTGCACATATCTCGACGTCGCTTATCTCCTCCTCCACGGTGAATTGCCCGATGCAACGCAGCGAAAGAGCTGGATCGAACTGATTACCCATCACACCATGGTCCATGAGACGACCCGTACCTTCATGGAGCGCTTTCGCTACGACGCCCACCCAATGGGCATCCTGGTCAGTACCCTCGCGGCACTCTCCACGGTTTATCCGGAAGCGCGCGACATCTCGAACGCCGAGAACCGCCGGCTCCAGATTGCTCGGCTCATAGCAAAGATTCCAACCATCGCGGCTTACGGCTATCGGCACAGCGTCGGGTTCCCGTTCATCTATCCCGACAACGATCTGACGTATACGGAAAACTTCATGAACATGCTTTGGAAGATGGTGGAGCCGAAGTATGTTGCCAATCCGAAGCTTGCCCGCGCACTTGACGTGCTCTTCATCCTCCACGCTGATCACGAACAGAACTGCTCCGCAAACGTAATGCGCAGCACGGGCAGTTCGCATGCCGATCCCTACCTTTCAGCTGCTGCCGCAGCCGCGGCCCTCTCAGGTCCCCTGCATGGTGGCGCCAACGAGGAGGTGCTGGTCATGCTCGACAAGATCGGCAAAAAAGAAAACATCGCCGAATACATTCGCCAGGTGAAGGACGGAAAATTCAAGCTGATGGGATTCGGGCACCGCGTTTACAAGAACTACGATCCACGCGCACGCATCATCAAACAGACCGCCAGCGAGGTTTTCTCCGTCACTGGAATCAACCGTAAGCTGGAGATCGCCCTCGAACTGGAGCGGATCGCGCTGGAAGACGAATACTTCGTCAGCCGCAAGCTTTATCCCAACGTCGACTTCTATTCGGGCATTATCTACGAAGCGATGGGCTTCAAGCCGGCGATGTTCACGGTGTTGTTTGCGATTCCGCGAATGTCCGGATGGCTGGCGCAGTGGCAGGAAATGCTGACCGATTCCGAACAGAAGATATCTCGTCCGCGGCAGCTCTTTGTCGGCTACGACGAGCGCAAGGTCGATCCGCACTGGAAGGAGTCGGCGGTCGCGGCACATCGCTAAAGCACTTTGCAGGATTGAGAGATCAGCCACAAGGACGAACTGGTACAGGGAAGTTTCATCGGCGACCAAAGGTCCAGGCGGCGTGATCTCTCGTTCCGGCCGTTAACGTGAGACTTGTTCTTCGAAATCCGCGGGATTGAATGCGCATCGAGGTCTTCCGCTCCAGGCTTTGATTGCCATGGCCATGTTGGCCAGTGGGAGGTGCCTCAATGCATGAAACGGCGTTTCTCGTAGTGGCCATTGTCATAGCTGTCTATACTCTTTTCGGCGCGCCCCGTCGGCTCGCCTCAAAATCCATACAGGCGGCTTGTCGCTTTGTCCTGCGCAAATTGGAAAACGAGCCGACTTCCAATTCCCATGACGAAAGATCAGGCTCAGTGGACTTCCAGGGCCGCAGATGATGAATTCCTCGAAGCCGGGCCTCTGGTGTCTGAGTCAGACTTGTCTATCATTCGCGGAACCCGCTTCAATCACAATCTTCTGTGATATGGAAGCTTGCGCCAGCATGTGCGGCAGGATACCGTTTTTGGTTGTAACGACTTGATCGCGCCTTTTCTTGAAGTGCGCTGGCCCGGTTGGCAAGTTCGCAGAAATCCGCGTCAGAGACGGTTTCTCCCGTTCATTGCCCGCTCGTCCAGAACCGCTCTCGCACTCCGCATAGGCAGCTCGGGTGCCATAGTGCCATGGAGCGAATTAGCGAAGAGCAGCGGCAAAGGGCCTTCTCAACCGTAAAAAAGCAGGACGTCATCGCCCGGCAGAAGCTGCCGGTCCGCTATCACGTCGAAGATTTCGACGTGAAGGAGCGGCCAAGGCGCTTCCTCGAGGCATTCGCGGCGATCCTGAAACACACCAACTACCGTGTCGCCCTCGATCATTACATTCGGGTGATCGCGAAATGCGCGCGCTGCGCCACGAGCTGCCAGGTTTACCAGGCGACCGGCGATCCGCACGACGTGCCATGCTACCGGTCCAGCCTGTTGCTGAACGTTTATCGGCGACACTTCACCGTGGCCGGCATGTTACGTGCCCGTTTGCTCGGAGACCCGGGCCTGACTGACGACCAGGTACAGGAGATGGCCGCAGCGTTCTACAACTGTACCGCCTGCCGCCGCTGTGTCTTCGAGTGTCCTGTCGGAGTAGACCACGCACTGATCACGCATCTCGGACGGTACATACTTTCGGAGATTGGAATCGTGCCGCGAGCCCTGGCCGTCAGCGTGCGCGAACAGTTGACAGGAAAGACGGGCAACACTTCCGCGATCCCGCTTCCTGCACTCCTGGATTCGCTGGAGTTCCTCTCGGATTCGATGAAGGAGGAGCGCGGGGTCGATGTGCCATTTCCTATCGATCAGGATGGTGCTGAGTACATTTTCTTCCCCGCCGTTTCCGACTTCATGATGGAAGCCGATACCCTCATGGGAAACGCCGCTGTGTTCCGAGCCACGGGCGACACTTGGACGATCGGCACCGGCTACTACGATGGCATCAATTACGGCCTCTTCTATTCCGACCAGGTGCTCGAGCACGTAGTAAAGAAGATCAAGGCCGAGGCGGACCGTCTCCACGCCAGGAAGATCATCATCGGGGAATGCGGCCACGCTTCGCGCGTCGCGAAGTATTTCTACCCGGCTTTCTGCGAGGGCCGGAATGGCCGCCCGGTGATCAACATCATGGAGTACACCTACCGGGCCTGGAAGGAAGGTCGCCTGAAGCTGAAGCCGGGCGCAATAACGGAACGAATTACCTACCACGATCCCTGCAACATCGCACGGCCGGGCTGGATCCTCGAACAGCCGCGCGAACTGCTCAAGGCGTTTTGCTCCGACTACGTGGAGATGACGCCGAACCGGCGAAATAACATTTGCTGCGGCGGCGGGGGCGGGACAGTGTCAATCGACGAGATACGTCCGTACCGAACTACCGTGGGCGGACTCGCGAAGGCCGAGCAGATTCGCGCGACCGGCGCGAAGTACTGTGTCGCCCCGTGTGCGAATTGCAAGAAGCAACTCCGCGAGTTGGTGGAAGACAACCATATCGACTGCCAGATCGTGGGACTGCACGACCTGCTCTATAAGGCCATCGTTTTCGATTAGGCATTTCGGAGGGGACAGATTGGAGACTTGGATTGAATTTGGCCGCGGGCCGCTCTTCGTGATGTCGTTCTCCGTGCTGGTCCTGGGGCTCGCCCGAATCCTGTTACTCACGGTGATGGGTGTCGCTGGCGCGTACCGCCGCAGTTGGGACCGAATCGTCAACTGGAAAGACGTTCGTCTACAGACCGCGACTTGGCTGTTACCAGTCCGCAGCCTGCTGCGAAAGCGACCGGTATACAGCGCCGTGTCGGTGATATTCCACATTGGCTTGATCCTTGTACCGCTCTTCGCCGCCGCGCACGTACTCCTGTGGCGCCGCTCCACCGGTTTTGCCTGGGGAGCCATTCCGCAGCGCCTCGCCGACATTCTGACCGTAACGACGCTGGTAGCCGGCATTGGGCTTCTCCTCGGACGAGCGATTCCCGCCGCCACCCGCAAGTTGAGCGGGCTGCAGGAGTACCTCTGGCCGGCGCTGCTGCTCGTACCATTTGCCACAGGGTTTGTCTGCTCGCACGCGCGCCTTTCGGCAAATGGTTATCAGCAATTCATGCTGCTGCACGTTTACTCGGCCGACCTGATCCTGGCGCTGCTGCCGTTCACTCGAATTGCGCATTGCGTGCTTGCGCCAATTTCGCAGGTCGTCACCGCAGTGGCATGGAAGTTTCCGGTCGGGGGTGGAGACAGGGTTGCCGAGACGCTTGGTTACGAAGATCGGCCAAACTGGCTTCCCAAGGCGCGCCTCGAGCCTCCTTCGCCTGCGGAAGAGCAAGCGTCAACCGCAAAAACCGGCACAGCATCGGAGGAGGTCCGCGTTTCATGAAGCCAGCGATCCTCACGGACGTCACCAAGTGCATTGCCTGCGGCGAGTGCGTAGCCGCGTGCAAGAAAACAAACCATCTTGCGCCCGACGTTCCGCGACGATGGGACGTTGGCGACGGCCTGACCGCGCGCAACTGGACGTCGGTTGTGGACGGTCCCGCCAACTCGCACGTTCGCAAACAGTGTCGCCATTGCCTGGAGCCCGCGTGCGTGTCGGCCTGCCCAGTCGGAGCGATGCAGAAGACTTCGTTCGGCCCGGTAATCTACGACCCGGTGAAGTGCATGGGCTGCCGTTATTGCATGATGGCGTGCCCCTACGAGATCCCCCGCTATGACTGGGAAGCGGCCGTACCGTACGTGCGCAAATGCATCCTGTGCTACGACCGCGTGAAGCAGGGGCAGCAGCCTGCATGCACGGAAGCCTGTCCCGCCAAGGCCACCATCTTCGGCGATCGCGATGCTCTGCTCGCCGAGGCGCACCGTCGCATCGAACTGCGTCCCGATCTTTACCTCAACAAGGTCTGGGGAGAAAGCGATGCTGGGGGCTCATCGGTGCTCTACATCTCGGGCGTCGATCTGTCGTTCCTCACCGGAAACACCTCAGTCGCTGGGACGGCCCTGCCGACGCTTACCTCGGTCGCGATGGAGAGCGTCCCGTTTGTCTTTTGTGGAATGCTGGCGCTCATGGGTGGCGTCAGTTGGGTAATCGAGCGGCGAATCAAGCGCCAGAAAGAGTCCGAGGATGGACAGAGTTCAGAAACTTAAATTTCTGCTGTGGACTTTGGTAGGACTCGCGGCTGCGGTCGCTGCAGCGCGCTTTTACTTCGGCCTCGGCGCGACCACGAACCTCGGCGACGGAAACGCCTGGGGATTGTGGGTCGGGTTCGACGTAATGGGTGGCGTCGCGCTTGCCGCCGGCGGCTTCATCGTCACCGCGACTGTCTATATCTTCAAACTCGAGCGCTTTCACTCCATCGTTCGTCCTGCCGTGCTGACAGCTTTTCTCGGGTACGCCGCTGTTGCGTTCAGCCTCCTCTTCGATCTCGGACTGCCGTGGAACATCTGGCACATGATGGTCTACTGGAATCCGCGCTCAGCGCTGTTCGAGGTGGGCTGGTGCGTCATGCTGTACCTCACTGTTCTGTCGCTCGAGTTTCTGCCCGTCCCGGCTGAGGAGTTTCCGCGCCTGGCAAAGGTTCGCAGCTTCCTGGTGCGGCTGCGATTGCCGCTTGTACTGCTTGGAATCGGCCTCTCGACCCTGCACCAGTCCTCGCTTGGTTCGCTGTTCCTTATCATGCCGTACCGGCTCTCGCCGTTGTGGTATTCGCCGGTGCTCCCGCTGCTGTTCCTCATCTCCGCCATTGCACTCGGCATGATGATGGTCATCTTCGAGAGCCATTTCACGGCCTTTCTCTATCGCCGCAAGCCGGAGCGGGACCTGATGGCCTCGTTCGCCGGAGCCGTGCGATGGGTACTCGTACTGTACCTGGCACTGCGTTTCGGAGATCTGCTGATCCGGCATCAGGGACTGTACCTGTTTGCAGCGGATGTTCGAACGTTCCTGTTCTGGTTCGAGATCTGCGTGATAGCCGTAGTGCCGCTGGTTCTGTTTTCCATTCCGAAGGTGCGTCGCACTCGCGAAGGACAATGGGCGGGAGCCGCTATCGGTGTTTTTGGCGTCGTCTTCAACCGCATCGACACCGGCGGTCTGGCGCACTTGCGGCCCAATGGCGGCTTCTATGTTCCTGCATGGACTGAAGTGGCGATCAGCGTTGGCATTGTGTCGGCTGCGACGCTGCTCTTCCTCTTCATCATGGAGCACTTCCGCGTTTGGGAGCAACGCCCCGTGGATCCACTGGCCGATCCCAGGCATCTCCCGGAATTCGACGAGGTCACTACTACCTGGCTCGACGTGCACGCGATTGGTGCGCGCACAGTCTATTCGCTTGCGGCGGTTGTCGCTGCGGCTGTTGGCTTTGGCCTCTTAACCGCCAATGCCGCGCAGAAACAAGGGATCGAAACCACACCCGCCCACCGTGCACGCGGCGGAGAAGTGCTCTGGATCGATGCCAACCTGGATGGCACCGGCGTCGCCTTCAAGCATGACGAGCACAAGAAGCGCCTCGGCGAGAAGGACTCGTGCGTCCTCTGCCACCACATGAACCTGCCGCGCAGCAAAAATTCCGACTGCGCATCCTGCCATCGCGAGATGTACCAGGCTGTCGACGTCTTCCGCCACGACTGGCACGCCTCTCCCCATGGTGCCAACATCGCCTGCTATCAGTGCCACACTCCCGGCCTGGCGCGAACCGCCGCCACCGCCGTCCGTTGCGATCGTTGTCACAAGGACCTGGTTCCCCCGAAGTCGCTCATCCAGGTCAAGACCTACGTTGCGCCCAGCTACGTTGACGCCATGCACCGCACTTGCCTTGGCTGTCACCGGAAGAAAGCGGTGGAGAAGAAGAAACCGGAGATGACCCAGTGCGCGTGGTGTCACAAGACACGCCCGGAGGAGATCCAGGCTCGCGACGTCATCCTGCGCGGCAACTCAGTTTCCACCGGCAGCCCAATCCTGCCACCGCCAGGAAACTGAGACTTCGGCTGGCCGCTGGCCCGGCTTAACAGCTCGTTACTGGGTACCCAGGGTACCCACCCCCCTATTTTGCGAATCGTTGTTTTCAATATTTTACGGAAATTTTCCCGGTAAAATATTGAGGGACAAGGGCTTAAATCTGAAAATATCAAAGTGTGTTTATTTTTAGTGGCTTGCGAGTGAGCAATTAGCCATTAGCCATTAGCAAAACCTCGTTCTCCGTTCTCAGTCTCCGTAAAAGAAAAAGGATGAGGACGGCGACGCCTGCTATGTCGCGTCAAGTGCGACGCGACGCGTATCTTCTGACAACGACAGATGTCGGGCATGAAGCCCCGGCGGGGTTGCGGTCCCTCCGGCACGGCTGAAGCCGTGCCCTGATACGAATACGAGACGGCATGGCTGAAGCTGTGCCCTGATATGCGACGAGTTGTGAAAGAGCGAACAGCCCCACCCTCTCGCCGGCTGCGGCCGAGAAGGGTAGGGCACCAAAAGCGGCGGCGCCCACTGGGGGCGCCGCTGGAAAGACTGTGTCCAGAACCATTGTAACTCGGGTGGTCAAGAGGGCTGGTGGTTGGGGATGAGGAAAATTTTCGGGCAGTTCCAAAACGGGAAGAAAAGAAATCTGTGACCCTGTAAGCCTTATTGGGCACGATTTCGTTTCCCATGCTTACGTCAACCCAATCACGTTCTACCCGGCAAAGAACGCGATTCCGAAACCGGGTTGGACTACTTCGGAGCTAGATACAACGCTTCGAATATGGGCAGGTTCATGACGCCCGATTGGGCTGCTAAACCTACGACTGTGCCCTACGCATTGTTCGGTGACCCACAGACGTTGAACCTGTACTCATACGTAAGGAACAATCCTCTGAGTCGTGCCGACCTGGATGGGCACTGCGCCGATCACTACAAGGATGGGACTTGTAAGGTAAATGTGGACCCGAACACGGGGTCGGCAGGCACAAAAGCTGGCAAGCAACTGGAAGGGGTATTGAACAAGTATGACAAGGCCGTGAATGCTCTAAATGACAAGGACAAATTTGATATCAAAGACTCGAAGGGTAAGGTCATTGGGTCAATGACGGGGAAGGAGATCAAGGCTGTTTGGAACGGGACACATTTTGACGTGACGAACAAGGGTTTCAATAACGGCGGCGCTGGCGGCGGAACAGGTGGCACCTGGAAAGGAGATTCATTCTCCGGTCATAGCGAGCTAAATCCTCAGGCGGTGTCGGACTACGCTAACGCCGCGTCTGCCCGCAATGAGGCTCCGCTCGTGGGGCTCACTACTTTGACGTTTCATGAGCTAGGTCATGAAACCCACTTTGGAGAGGCGTTGACGCAACAATATCCGGTTACGCCTATGATTTCGTGGCCGCGTGAACAAGGCACGAGCTCGGCCGGCAAGCGCATGTCAGAAGCTGTCGGTGCTCCGTTCGACTGCGATATACCAGGGGGTTGCCAATGAAGTGTAGTATACGAATATTCTTTGTGCTCGTGACGCTGCTTTCGGCAGCGACGGCACAGTCGGGATCATCGGAGCACGCCGGTTTCCTGGCTACATTTACTGCATCGAATGGAGCCACCATAAACCTGGATACGCGGACTGGAACTCTTGATACACCGCGCTCACGAAGTACGGGACTGCAGGATTGCAGTGACAAATTCGAAGTGTGTCTGACGGACCACCATGGATTTGCGTTCGCCTACTTTCGACAGTGCAAGGATGCGGCGTACGGAGATTACAAGCGCCTCAGGTTTCGTCCAAAGCTCGTTTCGGTGCTGCACAACAACTTATGGATGGTTTTCGACGCTGCTCCAAATTACTTGTTCCACTATACCTATTCTAAGGGCATCGTTGGCATCTATCTTGGGCCGACACCTTCATTCGATTTTCGAACCGTATTGCGTGATCCCAATTTTAAGTTAAGTAGTCTAGATGCGATGGAGTATCGCATTACTAGTTCTGCCACTGTGGCTGCGTGCAGTGAGTGAACCATTTCACCGGCAAAGAACGTCATACGGTGAGATTGCGATGGGTTGTGCAGAAATTGGGGAATTTTCCGTCTGTCCCCGAATTTCCCCCGAATTTCCAAGACGCATCCCGCTGCATGAGAAACGGCCTGCTGATTCGCTCAGCGGGCCTGTTTCCTTACGTTCCCGGCGACGTTTGTATTACCTTGAGATTTCGAATGCTCCTCAAGAACTGGTCGAGATCATCGTTCTTACCTTGGAAAGATGCACTGAACCTGCCCTTCTGTAGATAACAAAAAGCAATTGCATTCGGCTCAGTCTCGGACGCGAGGGCAACAATACAGGTCGATTCTCCGCCACTCATTTCATCGGGACCATGAACTGTATACCCGCGATGAACATAGAGTGATTCAACTGCGTGTTTCCACTTATCGAGGCTCTCATCGGTGAAGTTTGTCGCGTCGCTTTCCGCAGCAAAACTCATGTGTCCAAGGTGATATTTGGAGAATAGGGTGACTGGTAATTTGATCAGCTCGGGACTGGGGGTGTTCCGCCACGCCCTCGGCACAAGGACCCACCCTCGAGGAATCTCTATAAGCATCCCGTGGAACAAAACCTCCGTGCCAAAGATGATCCGCGATGCCGCAGCAATTATGGAAGGCGAAAAGATTACCACGCAGATAAATAGTGAAAAGATTACGAGACATCGATTGCCTGAACGGCCAAAAGTCAACATTACGAGACCTCCGTTACTCCATCAACACATCGTCTTCGAAATGCACACGGGTGGTGGTGGTTTCGGCGTAGCCGATTGTGGTACCGGCGGTGGAGTCTGAGGTGGCTGCGTCGGTTTCGGTTGATTTAGCTGCTGGCCTGTCCGTTGAGTGTCTTGCTGTTTATTCTGCGTCGTCGGAGTTGTATCCTTCACAAAATCGCTAACCGTCTTAGTCCCTGTACTCAGGCCCACCCCGATTGCTTTTTCCGTGGCGGTTCCTGAGCCCCTCGTCAGGTTTCCTTTGCCAGCGATCGAATTGATGTCTTGGCCGACCTGAATCGCATCTTTAAAGGTCTGGACTTGACTCAGTGTAGTCTGGCGGGCGAGCGAATTGATATCGAGTTGTGAATAGCCAGGACTATTCGGAAACCTGTTTGCGTCTATGTAAAGCCTTCCCGTCTCCTCTTGATATTTTGCATCAGCAGTCGCTTTCTGCAGGTGAAAGTAAATGCTGCCACCAGTCCATAGGCCAAGTTCGACTCCGACAGCCCACCCCAGCACGACGATACATTGGGGGCAGTGCCCATTAACGTCAGGATGGCCAAGCGGATTATTTCGCACGTACCCATATAGATTAAGTGTCTGTGGATCGGCGAGGTCAGAATACGGCACGGCCTTTGGCTCAACGCTCCAATCAGGTGACATCCACCTGCCCATGTTTGACCAGTAATACCTTGCTCCGAAATAATCCAGCCCGGTCTCACCATCGCGTTCTTTGCCGGTAGAACGTGATTGACTTTTGGTCAGCATCGCGCGGAAACAATGCTATCGAATTCGCGACGAGTATTCACCACGTAACTGTCGTTGATTCCAGAGAATGAGCCGGGGGAGGGCGTATCACGCCGTCTGAGGTTTACCCGGCACCCGGTACCTGGTACCCGGCACCCCACTAGGAGGACGGTTAGCCTTCGCCTTTACGCTTTCTCCGAGACGACTGCCAGAGTGGCATGCGAATCGGCATATCGCCTCGCCGCCTTCAGCAGCCCATTGGCCCACTCCGGTGTGGCAAGAGAGTGCAGGTGGGTGTAGCTGCCAAAAACGTTTTTCGTGATGAGACCGTCGCGGTTATTCCCGATCCCTGTGCCACGCCGTACAGCGCAGGCGGTTGCGGGCACTGTACCTTCAAGGACCACGTGAGAGTAGTGAAACTCGTGCCCTCGTAAACTCGTTCCCATTTCGAAGAAAGGATTTGGGTGGTCCACTTGCAGTTCGGTGTACCCGTGTCCCTGCTTGGTCGACTGCACCTGCACATCGAATGGGAAAACGTTCGCCATTGGAAACGACTTCCCCTTCCAGAGAATGGAATGCGACAGCAGCATGAGGCCGCCGCACTCGGCGTAAATAGGAAGGCCTCGCTCGGCGGCGTTCCGCAGCGATCGAAGGAAACTCTCGTTGGCACGAAGCGTCACAGCCTGCGTCTCGGGAAAACCGCCCCCAACGTAGAGAGCGTTGATGTCCGGCGGAAGCTCGGAATTCGACAGCGCTGAGATTTCGACCAGTTGTGCTCCGGAGCGCTCGATAGCTTCCAGGTTCTCGGCGTAGTAGAAGCTGAACGCGCGGTCCTTTATATAGGCGATCTTCAATCCGGAACCGCAGCGGCAAGTCGTCTCGGGGAGTGGTGTGATCGTGAGGGGCGGGGCAGTGGCGGCGATTCGCAGGATGGCATCAAGATCTACATTGTGCGACGCGATCTCTCCGAGCTGGTGCTCAAGGGCACTGAGGACGGGGAACTCCTCCGGTGTAACCAGTCCGAGATGACGCTCCGGGACCAGTTCGGAGATATCGAGTCTGGGCACCGCGCCGACCACCGGGATATCACAGGCGGACGCGATCGCATCGCGCACAACTCGTTCGTGGCGGCGTCCGTTAAGGTTGTTCAAGACGATGCCGGCGATATTGAGTTCGGGATCGAGGGCGCGAGCACCGAGCACGAATGCCGCCGCCGAACGGGTAACCTTGGTCACGTTCAGGACGAGGATCACTGGAAGTTGGAGACGCTTGGCGAGCGCGGCGCTGCTGTGGGTGCCAACGGCGTCAAGCCCGTCAAAAACTCCGCGATTGCCCTCGACGAGGTTGAACCCACCGCAGGCGGTCGCCTCGAATGAGGCGGCTGCGCGATCGAAACCCATGAGATAGGAATCGAGATTGCGGGCGCGGCACCGCGAAGCCCAGCTGAGCCAGTTGCTGTCGATGTAGTCAGGTCCCTTCTTGAATCCGCACACGGGGACGCCGGAGCGTCGCGCGGCGATCAGCAGGCTCATGGAGACAAGCGTCTTTCCGCTGCCGCCAGTGAGGCCGGCCACCATGAGACGAGGCAAGGGATGACTGTTCACGATTTTCACCAGTGGCATCCTGTCAGTTAGAGCTCGCGACGTCCTCCTTGGGCGGCAACTGAATGTACGAGCCGCCAAGGTAGCTGTATACGCAACGGCTGGATTCGATCAGGATGCGAATAGCCTGCTTGCAGGTGTCACGGCTGCAGGCAGCTTCGCCGTACTTCGCCACCATTGCCTTGATCAGGTCTCCGGGCTTGATGTTCCGCTTGCCGGCACATTCGGCAACCATGGCATACATATCTTCAGCGACTTGTTCGGCTGATACTGTTTCTGGCATACATCCTCCTGGGCCGCGTCAGTCCGCGGCCGATGCAGCGACTAGTGCTGCGTTAACTGTTTGCGGGCTGCGCGCGATGATCAGCGCGGAACCCGCAAGTACGGGTTTACCTTGCTCAACGGCAAAGCCCAATTTCTGCAGTGAAGTGGTTAACCGCGTAGTCGACCACGCGTGCGAATGGCCATTTGCGACCTGGAGCGCGAGCATGCGCAACGAGACGTGCGGCGGTGGTTGCACTCCGATGGGCAGCAGCGTGTCCTGGCAGAACAACAGTGCACCCGGCGCGAACTGCACCTGTCCGAGCAAGGACTCGAGTTCCGCCGCACCACACCACTCCAGGACGCCGGAAAGGATCACGGCTCCGTACCGGCCCGGGATAGCGGGGTAAGGCTGGTCGCGAAAGACATTCCATTCGCGGACTTCGAGCGAGGGCCACCGCTGCGCAATGACGTCGCGGTAGGCCTTCGCGCCCCAACCGATGACCAGGACCGGAGCCAGCGTCGGAAGCTCCATCTGGTCGGCCACGGCAGGAGCGGCAAATGCGGCAAGGCACTCGGCCATCTGCAGTCGCAACTCGCTATGCCGCGTTGGATCGCCTGCTCGTTTGCCGTGGCGTGCGAACTCGCTCAGGCGATCCCAGCGGCAGAACTGTGTCACGTGGTAGAGCAGGGCTGCGTGGAGGCTCTGGGACGATTGCCGGCGCAGATAACGCGATGCGAGTTCCAGGTTGCGATATCCCTCCGGACGGAACTCGAGAAGGCGCAGGGCCACCAGCGATTGCAGGATTTCGTTCAGAGCGTCCGCGTCAAGCGAGAGTTCGGACGCGACATCGCAAACAGGCTGCGCTTCTTCCAGCAAGTCGAAGATGCCGGTCTCGAGAGCCCATCCCAGGACCTGCGATCCGAAACTCCCTGTTGCTAGACGAAGGAGTTCATCGGGGGCGGGACCGGGGAGCCCGGAAGTGTGGCCAACGCGCTGCAAGTCCCGTTGTGAAGTTTTCAATTTCTCGCGCAGACGAACCACTTCGCCGATCACCAATGTGGCCGGCGGCTTGATGCCTGACCGTTTTGCGTCCGCGGCTATCGTCGAAAGCGTGCCGGTCAGGGCCGCCTCATCATGCCAGAAAGCCATCTGCACGAGGGCGGCCGGCGTTTCGGGTGAACGACCCGCGGCGATCAGGCTGTCCGCGATTTTTTCAAGATTGTGAACGCACATCAGGAAAACGAGGGTGTCTATTTTCGCGAGGGCATTCCAATCGATGCGCGACTCGGTGCTATCAGCATTGTGGCCGGTCACGATAGCCACTGCGGAAGCCGCGTCGCGATGCGTAACCGAAATTCCCGCGCTGAGTGGCGCCGAAAGGGCCGAGCAGACGCCGGGAATCACCTCAAAGGGAATTCCGTGATCCGCCAGGTATTCAGCTTCTTCGCCGCCGCGGCCAAAGAGGAAAGGATCGCCGCCCTTCAGGCGGACCACCATATTGCCTTCGCGTGCCTTTCGCGCCATCAACTCGTTCGCTTCATCCTGGCGCGAGTCGTGTTTGCCGACTGGCTTGCCCATGTAGATGCGTTGTGAAGAGGGGCGCGCCAGCGCGAGTACTTCTTCCTGGATCAGGCGATCATAGATGACTACGTCGGCGGTCTTGATCAGTTCGGCCGCCTTGATGGTGAGCAACTCGGGATGACCAGGCCCTGCACCTACCAAATACACTTTTCCGATCTGTGCCATCTTCAATTCGCCTCCCGGACGGATATGGTGATCTTGCAGAAGACGGTGATCATTAATGCACCTATGGCCCAGATGCCGGCTGCGATTGTCCACTCGGGCAACGTGGGCGAATAACGAGTAACGTCGCCGAGCGGCGAAGGCACGAAGCCGCCGATAATCAGGCCCATGCCTTTCTCGATCCAGAGTGAGCCGAAGACGCAGACCGCAGCGACGGCCAGAAGTTTCTCGTTGTTACGGAGCTTCGGAACGAGCAGCAACACGAGCGCGATTACGCCGAGCGTGACGGACAGGGTCATCCACCAGGCGAGATGGCGATCGCCATTCAAGCCGATATAGATGTACTTGAAATGCTCCATCTCTTCCGGGCGCGCGCTGTAAAACGCAGTGAAGATTTCCAGCAGAACGAAGAAGACGCTCAATGACATGGCATATGTCGCGATCACGCTCAGCTTTCGAATCGCTTCACTGCCGCAATCGAACGAGGTGACACGCCGGAGCAGAAGGCAGAGCAAGATGAGCAGCGCCGGTCCGGAAGCAAACGCCGAGGCGAGGAAGCGCGGCGCCATGATGGCGGTGAGCCAGAACCCGCGACCCGGCAGGCCGCTGTAGAGAAAGGCCGTTACGGTGTGAATGCTGACCGCCCACGGGATCGAAAGAATAATGACGGGCTTGATCCAATGAGGCGGGGCGACGCCCTCGCGCTCCGAGCTAAGCATCACCAGCGATATCACGAAATTCAGCAGCAAGTAGCCAGTGAGTGAGATGAAGTCCCAGAACATGATGGAGCGCGGGCTGGGATGCAGCATCACGTTGAGCACGCGCGTCGGCTGGCCCATGTCCACAAAGATGAAGAGCATGCACATGGTCACAGCGGAGATCGCGAGGAACTCGCCAACAATTGTGATCCGGCCGAACGCCTTGACATTGTGCAGGTAGTAGGGAAGGACCACCATCACGGCAGAGGCGGCAATGCCGACGAAAAACGTGAACTGGGCAATGTAGAGGCCCCAACTGACATCGCGGCTCATGCCGGTGATTCCCAGACCTTGGGTGAACTGACGGAGATAGGCGGAGAAAGCGAGGCCGATCACCGCCAGCAGAAGTGCCACCCAACTCCAGTACCTGCGACTGCCGACGATCGCCTTTTCGAGCATGAACATAGTCGTTTACACCAGGTAAAAGATCGAAGGTCCCGTCCCCAGTTCCGGCTGGCGCTGAATCGCAAAGCGCGTTCGCAGGAGTTCGCGGACGGGGGAGTTCGGATCATTCAAGTCACCGAAGACGAGCGCCTTCTCGGCGCAGGCTTCGACACATGCCGGCTGCTTGCCGACAGCCAGCCGTTCCTCGCAGAAATTGCACTTCTCCACCACACCCTTGGTTCGACTGGGGAAATCAGCGGTTTCGGGATGGATGTAGGGTCGCGGATCGACCCAGTTAAAACTGCGCGAGCCGTAGGGACATGCGGCCATGCAGTAGCGGCAACCGATGCAGCGGTGCCAGTCCATCATGACGATCCCGTCTTCAGGTCGCTTCCAGGTCGCCTGCGTAGGACAAACGCGCGTGCAGGCAGGGTCGGCACAGTGATTGCAGAGGATCGGCAACACATGGCCGGAAAACATCTGCCGTGTGTAGTCGTTCTGCTGGAAGGGGAAGACCTTGTCGACCGGTTCCTTCCATATCCACTTCACCGCATGTGCCGGCTCGGGGATTTGAGGGATATTGTGGGCGAGCCGGCAAGCGGTGAGACATTGTTCGCAACCTTTATCGTTGCGGCATTTCTGGAAATCGATGACCAAGCCGAACTGCTTCCCTTTTGACCCTGTCATTGGCTCAGCGGGTTCGATGGCGCGAACCAGTTTGGTGGCACCCACGCCGGCGCCGGCCAGACCTGCGATCGTGAGGAACTCCTTTCGGGTGATCTTCATGGGGTCCTCCGCGCAGTCAGCGTTGGAGCGACGTGGCAGTCCCAGCAGTAGGGACCCGAAACGCCGGCATAGGTGTGGCAGCTGTCGCAGAACTGGGCCTTGTTGTGGTGGCATTGCATGCAGTTGGTCGAAAGCCCCACGTGGTATTTCTTGCCGTTGTATGCCGTATAGGTCAGGTCGCCATTGCGGACGGCGTTCTCGCGCCATTGGATCAGTAACTTTTGGTGCGCGGCGCGCATGGTTTCCCGCGGAGCAACACAAGTCTTCTCGTTTTGCGGAAGTTCGATTTTGGGCCCGGCGGTGCTCGTGTCGGCAAACACGGCATGCCAGGCCGGGTAGCTAAAGAGAGCCAGGAACAGGAGCAAGCCTACGGAGATGAGTATCCGGTCACGCATGGACCACCTCCTGCGCGAGTGTTTGGCCGCGCAAATCTGTCGTACGCTCCTTCTCGCCGCTCATGACGAGAGCGTTTCCAAGAAGCTCATGAACGCCGCCGACCTCGACGCCGGGAACCCAGTACTCGAGCAGAGTCGGCAGCGTCGCCTTGTCGATTGCGCACATACACGCCAGCAGGTTGACTCCGTGCTTCTCCTTCACGTACTTGACTGCATTAGCGCGAGGGAAGCCGCCGCGCAGGCGCATCTCGATGTTTTCATCGGAGCCTAACCCGGAGCCGCTGCCGCAGCAGAAAGTCTGCTCGCGGATCGTGTTCTCCGGCATTTCGTGGAAGTTGTGGCACGTGTTGCGAATGATGTAGCGCGGTTCCTCCAACAATCCGACGGCGCGCGCTGGATTACAGGAATCGTGCCAAGTGACCTTCCAGTGGTCATTGCGGCTGGGATCGAGTTTCAGCTTGCCGTTGTGGATGAGGTCGGCGGTGAACTCGCAGATGTGCACCATCCGCGTTGACTTCGCGTGCTCGAAGCGAGTGCCGGTGATGGGAGAAACCGGGACCTCGAGAAAGTCGGCGGGACCGTTCATTGTGTCCATGTACTGGTGCAAGACGCGCCACATGTGGCCGCACTCGCCGCCGAGGATCCACTTGACCTTCAGCCTGCGCGCTTCGTCGTAGATCTTGGCGTTCAGCCGCTTCATCATTTCGTGCGAACTGAAGAGCCCGAAGTTGCCGCCTTCCGAGGCATAGGCGCTGAAGGTGAAGTCCAGGCCGATCTCATGAAGAAGCATCATGTAGCCGAGTAGGGTGTAGTAATGCGGTGTGGCGAAGTAGTCGGCCGAAGGCATGACGAAGAGAACTTCGGCGCCCTTGCGGAATATGGGAACGTCCACGCGTACGCCGGTGATCTCGGCGAGTTCATCGGCGGCAAACTCGAGGCTGTCCTTGAAGCCGTGCGGCTGGATTCCCAGGTGGTTGCCGGTGCGGAAGCAGTTGGCGGCGGGCTCGAGCACCCAGTTGGTATTGCATCCGATGAGGTTCAGCAGTTCACGGCCGATCATCGTGATCTCGGCGGTGTCGATGCCATAAGGACAGAAGACCGAGCAGCGCCGGCACTCGGTGCACTGATAGAGGTAGTAGTACCACTCCTTGATGACATCCTCGGTCAACTCTCGGCCGCCTGCGAGGCCGCGGAAGATGCGCCCGGTCATCGTGAAATAGCGCCGATATATCGAGCGCACCAGCTCGGCGCGGGCTACAGGCATGTTCTTGGGATCGCTCGATCCGAGATAGAAATGGCACTTGTCGGCGCACGCTCCGCAGCGCACGCAGATGTCCATGAAGAGACGGAAGGAGCGGAAGCGACGCATGCGCTCGCGCATCCCGTCGAGGATGATCTTTTTCCAGTCCGGCGGCAGCTTCCAGTCGGCGTCGAAGGGCTGCCATTCACGCGCGTTCGGCAGACCAAGTGCCTTCAGGTTCTTGGGCGCTGCGGCGTAGCAGTACACACCCTTGCGGAACTCGACTTTCGGATCCTGCCAGTCGCCGCGAGGAGGCCGCGGTTTTATCTCAATCTGCGTGAGAGGTTCCGACATGTTCCTTCTCGAGCGGGATACCCGCTGCTTCCAGCTTGTCGTGGAATTCCTCTTCCCATTCGGCGTAGGTATGCGTCTTCACGGGATAGTTCCACGGGTTAATGTGCCGCTGGGCACGGTTGTTGTTGGCAAGGTTGCGCGTTGGGCTGAGGAAGATTCCGCCCATGTGCATGAGCTTGCTAAAGGGGAAGTACGCCGCCAGTGTTGCGACGAGCGCGAGATGAACCAGAAACATTGCGCCGAGGTTTTGCGGCACCGCCGGATGGAACGAGACGATTCCGAGTGCGAACTGTTTCACCGAGACCACATCAACCCGGGTGATGTTTCGCATCGTGAATCCGGTGATGGCGATACCAAGAAGCAGAAACAGCGCGAAGTAGTCGGTGAAGAGCGACACGTAGCGAACCAGCGGATCCCGGAAACGGCGTAGCAGGAGGTAAGCCAGTGCGACGATCACAACGATGTCGGACATGTATATCGCTGGGGTCCCCACCTGGAAGAAGCCGTCGAGTTTCTCCAGCCAGAGGACGAAAGCAGGAACCGGCTCGATCAATAGGCGCAAATGCCGAAGCAGGATGACCAGCAGCGACCAGTGAAACGACAGTGCTGCCAGCCAGAGATACTTGTTCTCGCCAAAAATCAGACGTCCGTCTTCGAGGCGCGACCGATTGTTGCGGAACAACGAACGGAAGAGCAGTACTTCGACCGCCATCCGTCCGACTGCCGCAAAACCCGTGAACGGATTGTCGAGCTTAGCGTTTCGAATCCACGCCAAAGACTTCTGTTGACCGGCAGTTGTAGGGATTCGGAAGGGAACGGACGACATTGCCCAGGCGATTACACGGTAGCAGAAGCCGCCAAGGAAGATTGCGGCGGCCGTGTACGGAATCACCGTGTAGAGGAGGAAACGGCCTTCGCTCGATCGTCCCGCCAGGGCGGCGACCGCTATCACGACCGCAACAGCAAGGAATGAGTAAAGGGCAGCCATGATTTCTCAACCTTGTTCCGGGTGCCAGTATCGGCCGAGCGCACGTTGTGCTTCGTGGATGCGAACGTCAGCGAGTTGCTCCCGGCACCGCATGTAGGCGTTGAAGGCCAGCAATACGAGCTCATCAATCCGTCTATCGAAAAAGTCGTAATCGGAGGTTGTGAGCCGACGAATGATCGGCTTCGCAAGAAAAATGAAACCCACGGCCTCGCTCGGGGAAAAATCCTGAACGGCGCGGATGCGCACGATATCGTCGAGAGCGGCTGCGATCTTCTCCTTGTCCATCTCGCCAACGAGTTCGTTGGCGAGAGTGGCAAGGCTTTGCCGCAAGGCGTGGCCCACGGGATTGCGGAAGGGATCCTCTTCGGCGGTGAGGAAACGCGCCGTCAACTCGGGATACAATTCCACCGTCCTCGCGAACCATGGTTCGACGATAGCGTCCGCCTGCATGGGCCTACACGCAACCGGTCGGTTTTGGCAGCCCGGCAAGCTTGCAAGCACCCTTGGCTGGCCCCGACGGGAACAACTGATATACCTTGTTCAGAGGGAACCCGGTCTCTTTGCAGAGCTTGCGCACCATCGGCGCGATTCCGAACTGAACGTAGTAATCGCGGATGTAGTGGATCATCTTCCAGTGCTCTTCCGTGAGCGCCTCGATCCCCTCGCTGTGGGCAAAGTCCTTCGCTACTTCGTCGCTCCAGCGTTCGGGCTCCTGCATAAAGCCGTCTTCATCGACTTCGTACTTTCTTCCTTCCACTTCGAATGTAGGCATCTGTCTCCACCTCGTGTATTTCGTTTATTAGTGCATTTCGATATAACCGCAGGGGCATGCATCGGCGCACTTCTTGCAACCGTTGCAGAGCTCCATCTTCACCTTGTAGTGCTCGCCTTTCGGCAGTTTCACGAAACAGTTGTTGGTGCAGTACATCCAGCAGGTTTCACAATCCATGCACATCCCGCAGGACATGCAGCGCTTGGCTTCTTCAAGGACTTCGGCCTCGGTGAGACCAAGTTCGATTTCCGTATCCGGTAAGCGCTCGGCAACCGCAACGTGCTGTCGGTCATGGCGTGGCAGCGGCGGATAGAACTCGAGCTTGACCTTGTCAGAGGTGATCACGGGCGGCTGCTGGGGCTTATCGAGAGCTTTGCCGCTGATGTAGGCTTCGATTGCCTCTGCGGCGAATCGGCCCTGGGCGATAGCTATCGTCACCAAGCCTAATTCGACGTCGTCACCACCGGCAAAAACACCGGGCACTTGCATGGCACCGTTTGGGTCCGCCTTGAGCCAGTCCTTGCCTGTGTGGAGAGAGTCCAAGCCCTGGAAGTCAGGCTCCTGGCTGATTGCCGGGATGATCGTAGTGGCCTCAAGTTCGTACTCGCTGCCCGCAACGGGCACCGGGCGTGGACGGCCTGAGGAGTCGGGCGCGCCAAGCTCCATTCGAATGCAGCGCATGCCGCTGACGATGCCATTGTGGGTGAGGATCTCAACTGGCGCAGCGAGGAACTCGATCTTGACTCCTTCTTCCAAAGCACCTTCTATCTCGGAATGAACGGCAGGCATTTCGGTCCGTGTGCGCCGATAGAGGATCGTGACTTCCTCCGCACCCAGACGGCGTGAGACGCGGGCTGCGTCAATCGCGGTGTCGCCGCCGCCAATGACGATGACCTTCTTGCCTACCTCGGGCGTACCGCCGCTGTTCACGATGTTGAGAAAGTCGGTTCCAGTGAAGACGTTGATTGCGTCCTCCCCGGGCACCTTGAGCTTCATGCCCTTCTGCGCGCCGATGCCGACGAATACCACCTTGTACTCGTTGCGCAATTGCTCGAGAGCAATATCCTTGCCAACGACGGTGTTGCACTTCAGTTCGACACCGACTTCGAGGATTCTCCCGATTTCGGCATCGAGAACCTCGCGCGGCAGGCGGTACCGTGGGATGCCGTAGCGCAACATTCCGCCGGGTTTTGAGAAAGCCTCGAAAACCGTGACGTGATAACCGCGACGAGCAAGTTGATAGGCGCAGGACAAGCCAGCGGGACCGGAACCGATCACCGCGATTTTTTCGGCGTGCTGCTCGGACCGGAGCCTGGAGAGTTTCAGGCCCTTAGAGATTGCGAAGTCGCCGAGGAAGCGTTCCACCGCATTGATGGAAGCTGCGCCGTCCTTGTTCTTGCGATTGCATCCATCCTCACAGGGATGAGGACACACACGCCCGCACACGCCGGGGAACGGATTGCGTTCCACCAGGCGCGTCCATGCGACTTCGAACGCCTGCTCGTTTGTACGACCGTATGCTGCCGCCTGCGCGATGGTGATCAGCAACTCGCGGATCTCGGTGCCATTGGGACAGTGAGACGAGCATGGCGGCGTTTTGGCTATGTATTGGGGGCGCAGCGGGCTGATATCACCACTGCCCGCAGCCGCCCCCTTGATTACCGGCTTCTTGACTTCTTTGAACAGAGCCATGGGCCGAACCTCTTTCCAACCGACGGTCAGTACTTCACATGCGCGGAACGTGCAAACGTCAGCCCTGCATGTTTGAAATCGTCAATGTGATGACGAGTGAACGGGAACCCGGTGAGTTGGAAGAAGCGCGGCCAGCCGATGCGCTCGATCCACTCTCCCACTCGTTCGTACGGGCGCGCGTTCTCCGCGTACACATCGACAATCTTGACCACCGCCTCGACGACTTCCGGCCAACGCGGAGGATTATTCGGAAGGAACGGAACGGCGAGCTTCGAGAATTTCGGAGCCGACCGGGCGTTGCTGACCTTGCCGCCCACCCAGATTGAAAGGCCATCATTGTCGGGATCGCTGAGCGGCATGGCGGGGCAAACGGTGTAGCAGTTGCCGCAGAACATGCACTGCTCTTTCACGACTTCGACCGACGGTTTTCCCTCATAGGTAGCAGGGCGAATGGCGCCCGTCGGGCAGGAGGCGATCAGGGTTGGCACCTCGCAAACCTTGGGCAACAAATCGTGCTGCACTTTGGGCGGCATACGATGGATGCCAAGGATCGAGATGTCGGAGCAGTGCACTGCGCCGCACATGTTGAGGCAGCAGGCCAGGGCGATGCGCAACTTCGCAGGCAGTTTCTGGTGCGTGAAGTGCTCGTGCAGCGCGTCCATGACGCACTTCACTATGCCCGATGCATCGGTCGCTGACGAGTGGCAGTGTACCCAACCCTGTGTGTGAACAATGTTGCTGATGGAGTTGCCGGTCCCGCCGATCAGGTATCCCATCGCCTCGATCTCTTTGCGAAGAGGTTCGATGTTCTCCTTCTTCTCGAGCAGGAATTCGACATTGTTTCGGCTCGTGAAGCGCAGGTGTCCACCGGAGTACTTGTCGGCCAACTCGGCAAACTTCCGGAGCGTTTGAACCGAGATAAGCCTTGGAGTGCCGACGCGCACGGAATAGAGGCGGTCACCGCTTTCGCCGACGTGTACCAGCACGCCGGGAGAGAGAATCTCGTGATACTTCCAAGTACCGTAGTTCTTCTTGATGATCGGGGGCAGAAACTTCTCGTAGTGCGGCGGCCCAATATCGGTGATGCGGGGCTGTTTCGGTGCAGTGCTCATTTCTCGTCCCCTTTCTCTGTCTGGAAGAATATGTATGGGTTGTCACGAGGCGCCGAGACCATCTCTGGCACCGGGTCAAGGCCAATGCCATCAAGGAACGCCGGCATGCCGACCCGCTGAATCAACTCGCCGATGCGCTCGCGGTTCTTGCCGTATTCGTCCCAGAAGTCCCAAATGCGGCGAACGAGTTCTTTAATCGTGTCGAAGAGTTCTTCTGCGGGCACGAACGGAATCAGCACCGAGGAAAGGAGAGCACCCTGGATGATGGGTGCTTTTGAGCCGAGCAGGATGACCGCTCCGCGCTCCTTACCGGGCCGTAGCGCTTTCGGCATCGCATTAATACAGTGCATGCAGTGGACGCACTCGCGGTTGTTGATCGAGAGCTTCTTGCCGTCCCAACCCATGGTCTTGCTGGGGCAGAGATCGCAGACATCCTTCTGGATGTCGAGACCGGCGGCGGCATAGTTCGCCACCTCCGCGTCATCCACCTGGATATCGTCCTTCCATGTGCCGATGATCGAAAGATCGGCGCGGGCGATCGATGCCACACAATCGTTGGGACAGCCGGAGAATTTGAACTTGAACTTGTACGCGAACGCCGGGCGATGGAGTTCGTCCTGATAGTTCTGCGTTACGTCATAGCAAAGCTTCATCGTGTCGAAACACGACCATTCGCATCGCGCCATGCCCACGCAGCAACTGGGAGTGCGCACCGCAGACCCGGATCCGCCGAGATCGAAACCGTTTTGGGCCAGCTCCTGAAAAGTCGGCTCGAGCTGATCGGTTGTGGTCCCCAGCAGAATGATGTCGCCGGTGGATCCGTGCATATTGGTGAGCCCCGATCCATGGCGCTCCCAGATATCGCAGATCTTACGCAGGGCATCGCTGGTGTAAAACCAACCAGCGGGCTGGTTCACACGAATGGTATGGAAGTGCGCGACCTTTGGAAATTTTTCGGGGACATCGCTGTAACGGCCGATAACGCCGCCGCCATATCCGAGGACGCCGACCATACCGCCGTGTTTCCAGTGACCCTTCTTTTCCTCGTAGGAAAGTTCAAGCTGCCCGAGGAGATCCTGGGCGCTTTCGCTGGATTGAGAAGCTGATTTGATTTCCGTGACGAAACTGGGCCAGGGACCTTTTTCTAATTCGTCCAGGAGTTTCGTCTTCGGCTTACCATTGCCGGCGTCGGCCATAGTCCGCTCCCTTCGCCTAAACCGAATGTATGATGAATTGCCTCGTGCGGGAGCGGTCGCACAAGCGTCACCGTACTCCGAAGCGCGGATGAATTGATGTGACCCGAGTCACGCTTCAGATGTGACAACATGAGGAAACGGTTTGATCTCTCACGTGAAGGCGTATGCTTCTGAGCAGATAAATCGCGGGTCGGGAGGCCAGGGCGGTGCGCAACGGGAAGACAGGGAAGATCCAGGATCAGACTTCTCTATTTCCGATTTTTCTTAAGCTGAGAGGAAAAACATGTGTGATCGTCGGCGGAGGAGCGATCGGCGAAAGCAAGGCCATGGGTCTGCTTCATTCTGGCGCCCGCGTTTTGGTGGTTGCACCTCGTGTTCGCCCCGTGATTAAAAAACTAGCGGCCGCGGGAAGTGTCACATGGAGAAAGGGTTCCTTTCAGCCGACAGATTTGCGCGGGGCTCTCCTCGTGGTGGCAGCTACCGATTCAGTAGCGAAGAATCGCGAGATTTCACGCCACTGCCAACGGATGGGCGTGCTTTGTAATGCGGTCGATGATCCTGAGCACTGCGATTTCTTCTACTCGGCCGTGGTCAGGCGCGGAGCACTGCAGATCGCGATATCGACGGATGGCCGCAGTCCGGCCCTGGCAAAACGGCTGCGAGCAGAATTGGAACAGCAGTTTGGCCCGGAGTACGGCGCCTGGCTGGAGGAAGTTGGCGAGCAGCGCCGAAAGATTCTCTCGCAAAGACTGTCGGCTGCGCGCCGCGCAAAACTGCTGGAAAGCATCGTTGATCGCGAAGCGTTCGCGGAATTCATGGGACGGAACCCCCGACCTGGGCGACGGTGAGGTTTTGCACGGACTGACCTCCGGTTCCAATCGCTCCTCCTCGAGCAAAAGGTTCCATCACCACCAACGTTCCTTCTTAAAATTCCTGTGATCTACGTCACGTGGCGAAGTTCGTTAGATAACGAAGCGAGCACATGCATCGCTGCTTTTTCCGACTAAATCGCGCGGGAAGGCCGGAAACATCTCGGTGCGGTGGAGTTTGGATGGCCTGAGCGCATTCGGACGAATCTCGATTAATTACCACAGAGAAACGTGACGCAAGTCACCGCAATGAAAGAACTAAGAGGACGATGATTCGACACGAGGCAAATCTGTAGATCGCGGTGAAGGGGGAGTAA
Source organism: Terriglobia bacterium (assembly GCA_032252755.1). Lineage (NCBI taxonomy): Bacteria > Pseudomonadati > Acidobacteriota > Terriglobia > Terriglobia bacterium. Next base: position 110,893 of record JAVUPY010000017.1, on the reverse strand, counting down.
GCATGACCCCGAACCAAAACTCGATGTCGATCTTCAGGGTAAGGCTCCCTCACGCATCGGTGCGGGACCGGTGGCTTCCCCAGCGTGGATGGATCCGGGCAACGCTCCGCAAGGCCGAAGCTGCCCGAGCGGAGATACTGGAAGCTTACGACCTGCAACGACCACCTCCGCCGTCTCTCTGACGCGTGCAGCTCAGCGGGCGCAACCGGAAATTCGGGTCTCATTAATCTTATAAATTCAGATCTATTTCCTCTTTTTATTGCCGGTTGTGCGGGCCATTGGCCCCTATCCCATTTGTTCTGCACGTTTCTCTCCCACTAAAAAATCGATTGGCTGTCACCGATAACGGGGTCGTTCCTCTAACTGCGACCCGGAGGTGCTCTATTGCCTAGCTACGTTAATCCCGACAAATGCGACGGGTGCAAGGCATTGGACAAGACTGCTTGCCAATACATTTGCCCCAACGACCTGATGGTCCTGGATAAAGAAAAGATGAAGGCCTACAACCGGGACGTTTCGATGTGCTGGGAATGCTACAACTGCGTAAAGATTTGCCCCACCCAGGCCGTCGAAGTGCGCGGTTACCAGGACTTTGTGCCACTGGGAGCTTCCGCCACTCCGCTGCGGTCCACCGACTCCATTATGTGGACGGTGAAGTTCCGCAACGGCGACGTGAAGCGGTTTAAGTTCCCGATTCGGACAACGCCGGAAGGCTCGGCCGTACCCAGCGGTGGATACAAGGACAAAGGCGACCTGAATGGTCCTGCATTGTCCACCGAACCAGAATCACTGGGACTGCCCGAAGTCTTCACGTTGAATGGAGGCGCCCGTGGCTAAATTCGAAACCGTTGTTGTCGAAACCGATCTGCTCATCCTCGGCGGAGGCATGGCGGCGTGCGGCGCTGCCGTCGAAGCCGCCTACTGGGCGAAGCAGCATGGGTTGAAAGTCACACTGGTGGACAAGGCCGCGGTAGATCGTTCTGGCGCGGTAGCCATGGGCCTTTCCGCCATAAACCAGTACGTCGGGCTGCGCGACGGAGCCAACACCGTGAAGGACTATGTTGACTACGTTCGCAATGACCTGATGGGAGTAACGCGCGAGGATCTCGTGGCTGATATCGCGCGCCACGTAGATTCGACGGTCCACCTCTTCGAGAAGTGGGGCCTGCCGATCTGGAAGGACGAGAACGGCAAGTACGTTCATGAGGGCCGGTGGCAGCTCATGATCAACGGCGAGTCCTACAAGGTGGTAGTCGCAGAAGCGGCGAAGAACGCCCTGCTGCAGGGCGGCGTTGGCGAGATCTACGAGCGTGTCTTCATCGTAGGTCCGCTGATGGATGGCGAGCGTTGCGCCGGCGCCATCGGTTTTTCAGTCCGCGAAAACAAGGTTTTCGTCTTCAAGGCGAAGGCCACATTGACCGCGATGGGTGGCGCCGTTCACGTATTCAAGCCACGGAGCTCGGGCGAAGGCTTCGGTCGAGCCTGGTATCCACCGTGGAACTCCGGCTCTTCGGCGTACTTCACGCTGAAGGCAGGCGCGGAGATGACCTGCCAGGAAGTTCGCTTCATCCCAGTGCGCTTCAAGGACGCTTACGGTCCGGTCGGAGCCTGGTTCCTGCTGTTCAAGTCGCGCGCCACGAACGCCATGGGCGGCGAATACATGGTGGAACGCAGACCCGAACTGGAGAAGTGGGGACCGTACGGGCGGGTGAAGCCCATTCCCGCCAACCTGCGCAACTACCTGGGCATGCTCGATGTCATGGAAGGCAAAGGCCCGATCTTTATGCGGACCGAAGAGGCCATGCAGAAGATCGCCGATCAGTACAAGGACGACCCCAAAGCCTACAAGAAGAAGATGAAGGAACTGGAGTCGGAAGCCTGGGAAGACTTCCTCGACATGACGATCTCGCAGGCAATCCTTTGGGCTGCGACTAACGTCCAGCCGGAACAGAAGGCTTCGGAGATCGCCGCTGCCGAGCCGTATTTCATCGGATCGCACTCGGGAGCTTCGGGAGCGTGGGTCAGTGGCCCGGAAGATCTTCAGACCTCTGAGACACGGAACGCGTACTTCTGGGGTTATTCGAACATGTCGACGGTGAAAGGGCTGTTCTGCGCCGGCGACGCATCCGGGGCATCGAGCCACAAGTTCTCGTCCGGCTCGCACGCTGAAGGACGCATCGCTGCCAAATCGGCCGTGAAATTCATCGTCGAAAACAATACCAAGCCCAAAGTCGATCAGGCAGCGCTGGACGCGTTGATTGCGGAGATTCTCAAGCCTCTTGAGACATTCGAAGGCAACGAGAAGCTGACCACCGACGACGAGGTGAACCCGAACTACATCCGGCCACGCATGTTCATGTTCCGTTTGCAGAAGATCATGGACGAATACGCGGGCGGAGTAACCTCACAGTTCACCACCAACAAGAAACAACTGGAACGGGCGCTGGAATTGCTGGCCTTCCTGAAGGAAGACTCGTTGAAACTTGGCGCCAAGAACCTTCACGAACTGATGCGGTGCTGGGAGAACGTGCACCGTATGTGGCAGGCGGAAGCCCATGTCCGCACCATGCTGTTCCGTGAAGAGACGCGTTGGCCCGGGTATTACTTCCGGGCGGATACGCCGAAGCTGGACGAGAAGAACTGGCATGTCTTCGCGAACTGCCGGTGCGATCCAAAAACCGGGAACTGGGAGCTGTTCAAACGGCCCATTTTCCACGTCTTCCCGCAAGCCCAGGCAAAAGCTGCGGACTAGCGGGATAAGGCGGGGGAGTTGCTGGAGCGGGTAACTCCCCCCAACTTTTCACGATTTCCCGCAAGCCCAGGCACAAGCTGCTGCGGACTGGCGGGGACTTGGCGGGGGAGTTGCTGGAGCGGGTAACTCCCCCAACTGAATCGCTATGAGTCTGCCGGAAGAGAGAAACCATTGTCCACACTGCGGTGAGCGGTTGCGGATGTGGAACAACCCGCAGCTAGCCTGCTGGAGCGACGAATATCAACTCGTTTGCTTCAACGATTCCTGTCCGTATTTCCTCCGGGGCTGGGCTTGGATGCGGTCGCAATTCAATGTCAATGCTTCGTATCGGTATCGCCTCGACCCACAGACGGGTGACAACGGACCTCTTCCCGTCTGGTCGGTCGACGCCCTGAAGAACTATCTGCGACCGGAAAGGGACCCAACGAATGATCGAAACTGACCTCAAGGCGAATGCGGTAGTAGAAAACTCTCCACGGCTCGGGCTAGACGACCACTTCTGCTTCCGTTGCGACAAAGACCTGAAGTGTTTTACCCGATGCTGTCATGACGTCTCCATCCTGCTGACTCCCTATGACGTGTTGCGGATGAAGCGCGCTTTGAAGATGGATTCCTCCGATTTCCTCGAAAAGTACACGCTGGTGCTGGAATCGAAGGAAAAAGGCACGCCGGTAGTTTTCCTCAAGATGGACGAGAATTCTCAGAATTGTCCGTTTGTCGGTGAGCGGGGATGCGCCGTCTATTCACAGCGCCCGTGGTCGTGCCGCATGTATCCGCTGGGGATGGCGGAACCGAAAGATAGTGCCCAGGTTTCGCAACGATTCTTTTTCGTCGTTCGCGAGGAGATTTGCGAAGGACACGCAGCCGAGCGGGAACTCTCGGTGCGCGACTGGATGGCAGAGCAGCAAGTGGACGCTGCGGAAGCCCTGGACGAGTCATTCCGGCGACTGATGGGACACGGCGGATGGGAGAACCGCGAGGCGCTGACGCCGGACAAACTGGCCATGTTCTACATGGCCGCATATGACGTCGATCGCTTCCGCCGCTTCATCTTCCAAACCAAGTTCCTTGACTTCTTTGAAGTGGATGAGACCCGTATAGAAGCAATTCGCACCGACGACGAAGAGTTGCTGGAGTTCGCCTTCGACTGGATCGCTTTTTCCATCCTCCACGCAAAACGGATGAAGCTCAAGAAGATCGCGACACAGCGGGTGGAGACACAGCCCGCAGAAAGCGCCGCAGCCATTAAGTGACATGCAGAACACTGGACCAACGAACGGGAAAGGGAAGCCCATTCTGGTGATCGGCGGCGGCATCGCCGGCATCACAACGGCGATTGAACTGGCCGAGGCGGGATGCGAGGTCGTGTTGGCGGAGAAGTCGGCGTGGCTTGGGGGACGCGTGGCGCGGCTCAACCACTATTTCCCCAAGATGTGTCCGCCGGCTTGCGGCCTGGAAATCAACTTCCAGCGGCTGAAGAAGAACCCCCATGTGAAGGTGCATACGCTGGCCGAGGTGGAGAGCATCGCCGGCGCGCCCGGGGCATTCGAAGTCGTCCTGAAATTGAATCCCCGCTATGTCACCGAAGCCTGCACAATGTGCGACGAGTGCACGCAGGCGTGCCCGGTGGAAGTCACTGATGAGTTCAACTACGGACTGTCAAAGACAAAAGCCATCCACCTCATCCGGGGAACTGCTTTTCCCGGCCAGTATGCGATTGAACGAAGCGCGTGTCCTGAAGATTGTCACGAGTGCGCCGACGCCTGCCGCTACCGAGCAATTGAGTTGCAGCAGGGTCCGAAACAGCTGACGTTACAGGTTGCGGCGGTTGTAGTGGCGGCGGGCTGGACCCCATACGACGCCACGAAAATTACCAATCTCGGGTACGGGAAGTTCAAGAACGTCGTCACCAATGTTGTGCTTGAGCGGCTGGCCGTACCGAGCGGTCCCACGCAAGGCAAAGTGCTGCGGCCTTCGGACGCAAAAGAGCCGCGTTCGGTAGCATTCGTGCAATGCGCCGGCTCACGCGACGAGAACCATCTCCCCTATTGTTCGGCAGTGTGTTGTAGCGCCTCGCTGAAACACGCCAACTACATTCGCACACAGTATCCCGAAGCCCAGGTAACGATCTTCTATATAGACTTGCGCACGCCCGGGCAACTGGAGGAGTTCGGCGCGGCCGTCAAGGCGATGGGCGGGATCGAACTGATCAAGGGGAAGGTTGGCAAGATTGAAGAAGACCCGACCACGCGCGACCTGCTGGTTACTGCAGACGATGTGCTAGGGGGCGAGAAGATCACGTGTCGCTTCGACCTGGTGGTACTGGCGACAGGCATGGTGCCGCAGAGTACCGGGTTGCCTGCCGCCGTGAGCGTGGACGAGTTCGGGTTCGTTACCGGCAGCAGCGGGATTTATGCCGCAGGCTGCGTCAAGCGACCAGCGGAGGTGTCGGCAACGGTGCGGGATGCAACTGGGGCCGCACTGAAGGCATTGCAGGTTGTGGCAGGGGCCAGAAATGAATAAGCGTGTCGGAGTCTATGTCTGCACCGGTTGTTCGATCGGCGAAGCGCTTGATGTTGAAAGCCTCAAGAGCGTCGCGATGAAAGAGTGCAAGGCAGAGTTGTGCCGGACGCATGAATTCCTTTGCGGCGACGAAGGCACCGCACAGATCCGGCAGGATATCGAAGGTGCCGGTATCGACGCTGTCGTCATTGCGGGTTGTTCGTCGCGCGCGAAGACTCAGCAGTTCAACTTCAACGGTGCTGTAGTCAGCGACCGGGTAAACCTCCGTGAGCAGGTTGCCTGGTGCCATGTGCCGAAAGACGAAGAGACCCAGGCATTAGCGGAAGATTCTCTGCGGATGGGCGTCAGCAAAGTGCGGCACATGGAACCGCTGGAACCGCTGGCGGACCCGGTCTCCCACACACTCCTCGTGGTCGGTGGTGGAATTACCGGAATCACTGCGGCGCTCGACGCTGCCAACGCCGGGTGTGACGTACTGCTTGTCGAGAAGCAGCGATGCCTGGGCGGAGCGCTCGCCGGCATAAAGAAGACCTATCCCATGCACGCGCCCTTCACAGAGGCCGTGCCAAGTCCGCTACCGGAGCGCATTGCGGCGGTTATGTCGCACCCCCGCGTAAAGGTGTTCTGCTCGACGACAATCGTACGCACTGAGGGGCAGCCCGGGGCATTCGATGTGACACTTCAGAATGGCGCCTCCAGCGCGGTGCACCGGGTAGGCGCGATCGTGATGGCAACCGGATGGAAGCCATACGACGCAAAGAAGCTTGGTGCACTCGGATATGGAGTTGCGGATGTCGTAACCAGCGTCGAACTGGAGAGCCTCGGTGCAGCGGGGCCGATCAAGCGGGTCTCGGACGGGAAGCCGGTAGAGAGCATCTTGTTCGTGCAGTGCGCCGGATCGCGTGACGCGCAACATCTCGCTTACTGCTCTTCCACTTGCTGCATGACGACGCTGAAACAGGTGGAGTACATCCGCGAACAGAATCCCACCGCGAATGTTTTTGTCATCTACAAGGATGTCACCACTCCGGGACGGTACGAAGAGTACTACCAGAAGGTCCAGAACCACCCGCTCAATTTTTTCACCAAGGGAGAAGTGAAGGGGGTGGCACGCGGTGGCGACGGAAAGCTCTCCGTCACGGTAACCGATTCGCCGCTTGGGAAATCGATCAGCATCCCTGTGGACATGGTGGTTCTGGCAACAGGCATGGTTCCCAACTCCGCCGACGGCGAAGCCATCCGCGCGTTGCACGATGCGCAGCAAAAAGTCGCCCGCAATGAGTCCGAAACCCAACGCCGGGAAGCGGAGTTAACAGTAGAGCAACTGAAACGACACGAGGGCACGGAGATCCTTCGGTTGACCTACCGTCAAGGGCCGGATCTGCCAGTACGTAACGGTGGGTTCCCGAGCTCCCACTTTATCTGCTTCCCATACGAGACTCGGCGGACGGGGATATTCACGGCGGGTGCCGTACGCGCGCCGATGGACATGGTGCGCGCCGAGGAAGACGCTGCGGGCGCTGTAATGAAGGCAATCCAAAGTGTGCACATGGCCTCGCAAGGGCAGGCGTTGCATCCCCGCGCCGGCGATCTTTCGTATCCCGTCTTCTCTCTGCAGCGCTGTACGCAGTGCAAACGCTGCACCGAGGAATGTCCATTTGGGTCTCTCGACGAGGACGAGAAGGGCACGCCGAAGTTCAATGCTTATCGCTGCCGGCGGTGCGGCATCTGCATGGGGGCCTGTCCGGAGCGGATCGTATCTTTCAAGAACTACTCGGTGGAAATGATCGCAAGCATGGTGAAGGCGATCGAAGTTCCGGAAGAAGATGAAGAGAAGCCGCGCATCGTCATCTTCGCCTGCGAGAACGATGCCTGCCCGGTGCTCGACCAGGTCGGCATGGAACGCCTGCAATACGACGCCAGTGTGCGGATCATTCCGCTGCGCTGCCTAGGGTCGATGAACATCGTGTGGATTGCCGACGCCCTCTCCCGTGGTGTGGACGGCATCCTGCTGCTGGGATGCAAGTTCGGCGACGATTACCAATGCCACTTCGTGCGTGGGAGCGAACTGGCGAATCGCCGCCTGGAAAACGTCAAGGAAACTCTGCAGCGCTTGCAGTTGGAATCCGAGCGCATCCAGTTGGTGCAAGTGTCGGCAGACGACTATCTCACGCTGCCGGACACGATCAACCAATTTGTCGCAAAGGTACGGGACCTCGGTCCCAATCCTTACAAGGGGTTCTAGTGTGGCTACGGTAACGATTCGGCCGGACCGGAAGTTTATCGAAGACGCGTTGGAATGCGGCGGAGAGTTCAAGAAGTGTTACCAGTGCGCTACCTGTGTTTCCGCTTGCAGTCTGGCGACGTCGGAGCACCAGTTTCCACGCAAGCAGGTGCTGCTGGCTCAGTGGGGATTGAGGGACGAACTTCTGGCGGATCCCGGACCGTGGCTCTGTTTCTACTGCGGCGAATGTTCCAAGCTCTGTCCTCGCAAGGCGGATCCCGGCGAGATGATGATGGCCTTGCGCCGGTATCTCACTACCGCGTATGACTGGACCGGTTTGTCGCGGCTGATGTATCGCTCGGCGTACTGGGAGATCGGGATTCTCCTCCTGGTTGCGGTACTTGTTGGAACGTTGTTTACCGTCCCGCAGAGCTTTGGCTTCGGACTGCTGCACCGTTCCGGACCCGAGGCGATGTCCACCGTAATGCTGGAGAAGTTCGCTCCGGTCAAGATGGTGCACTTGGGCGACACGGTGCTGGCATTAATTCTCAGCCTTCTCCTGATGAGCAATGCGCTGCGGATGTTCCTGCGTCTCACCGCGGGCAGGCGCATCCGCTTCCGCATTTATCTGACGCAGCTTCCGCAGTTCGTGATACAGGCTGTGGCGCAATCGCGATGGAAACAGTGCAACGACCCGGAAGCGCTCAAGAATTGGATACGACATCTCTTGCTCGTAACCGGGTACGGCAGCATGTTCACCATGGTGGTGGTGTTCCTGCCATGGTTCCAGGTGAAAGACGCGAGTTTCCAGTGGACGAGCATTCTCGGCTACTACGCCACGGCTGTGCTGGTGGTTGTAACGATATGGATGATCGTTGACCGGATGCGCAAGTCATCGGAGATGCATCGCTTCAGCCACCTTTCTGACTGGCTGTTCCCTGTGCTGCTGCTGCTGACGGCTGTTACAGGAATTGCCGTTAATGTGTTTCGGTTGATGAATCTGCCGATCGCGACGTACACGACCTACGCCGTGCACATGATGATCGCCGTGCCGATGCTGGTGGTCGAAGTGCCATTCGGGAAGTGGGCCCACCTGTTGTACCGGCCACTGGGGATCTATGTTGCCGGGGTGCTGGCAGAATCCGCGAAGTTGGAGGCATTGGAGACTGGGGCTGCAACTCCGGCAACAGAGCATGGATGAAACTGCCAGACAGCTCGCGGCGCGGGCATTCAATAGGGGTTTGGACCAAGGGATTAATTTTGAGGAGGCATCATACATGAGCAAACTAGTTCCTCCACATGGCAGTACGGAACTTAAACCGCTGTTACTGGAAGGCGCCCAGCAAATCGAGGAGATCAGCCGGGCCGCCCGCATGAAGAAGGTGCCGATGACCAGTCGGGAAACCGGCGACCTGCTGATGATGGCGATCGGCGCTTTCACTCCACTCGACGGATTCATGGGCAAGGACGACTGGAAAGGGAGCTGCGACGATTACAGCTTGCCGAGCAGGAAAGGGCTTTTCTGGCCAATCCCGATCACTTTATCCGTCAAGGAAGATCTGGCGAACTCCATCGCCCTAGGGGAAGAGGTGGCGCTGTGGGATAGCGAAACCAATGAACTGATGGGAACGATGAAAGTGACCGAGAAATACAAGTACGACAAGCAACACGAGTGCAAGGAAGTTTTCCGCACGGTTGATCCGGCGCATCCCGGAGTCCAGAAGGTCATGGAACAGCCGGATGTGAACCTGGCCGGACCGGTCAAGGTCATCTCCGAGTCATTCTTCCCGGATGAGTTCAAGGGGATTTACCAGCGTCCCGCGGAAGCTCGCAAGGAATTTGAATCACGCGGCTGGAGCACGGTGGCGGCCCTGCAGTTGAGAAACCCGATGCACAACTCCCACGCATACCTTGCATGGATCGCCATCGAGGTGTGCGACGGCGTGTACGTTCACCAGCTCCTGGGCAAGCTGAAGCCCGGCGACATTCCGGCGGACGTGCGCGTCAAGGCAATCGACGCGCTCGTTAACAAGTACTTCCGCAAGGAGCGAGTTATCCAGGGCGGATATCCAATGGAGATGCGTTACGCCGGACCTCGCGAGGCTCTGCTGCATGCCGTCTTCCGCCAGAACTACGGATGCTCGCACCTGATTGTGGGGCGCGATCATGCCGGGGTTGGCGACTACTACGGGCCGTTCGATGCACAGAAGATCTTCAATGAAGTCCCGGCAGGAGCGTTGCGTCTGCAGCCCCTTTGCATGGACTGGACATTCTATTGTTATGAGTGTGGAAGCATGGCGTCGATGAAGACTTGCCCTCACGAGAGCAAGGCGGTGATTGACGACAATGGCAATTACAAGGGTGGTGCGCGCCTCCTGCTCTCGGGTACGTTGCTGCGGAAACTGATGAGCGAAGGTAAACCCGTGCCGGCGGAATTCTCTCGGCCGGAAGTAATTGCGATCCTGAAAGAGTATTACGACAAGCTGGAAGAAAAAGTCGAAGTTAAGCTGCACTCGGCTGCAACCGGGGTAAAGAAGTAGCCGACATGGAAGCCGGCGGCGCGCGAGAGAGCCCGCGCCGCCGAACCTCCATACGGCGCGAGTTCCTCGTGGGACCACGCCGGGTAAGTAGCAGTCCAATTGCGACCGGAAACGCGCTCCCGTTTCCTGCCGGAAAGCTTCACTCCGTGTCTTCTGCAAAGCGGAAGAGCCCATAAACGGGCATGGAGTGCGTATGCACGTGCTTTTACCGGTTGCCGGGATCAGCATCAGCATCGTGCTGTTGATCGTCGGGGGCGGACTCATTGGCGTTTTGTGCGGCCTGTTAGGCGTCGGGGGCGGTTTCATGCTCACCCCGATGCTGATCACGATCGGTGTCCCGCCCGTGGTCGCCGCCGCTTCAGGCACCAACGCCATTCTCGCGACATCCTCCTCTGGAGTCGGCGCCCATTTTCGCTTGAAAAACGTTGATCTACGCATGGGTGCAATCGCCGTGCTTGGCGGATTGGCGGGTTCAGCCTTTGGAGTGCGGATCATGGAAGGGTTAGAGGCTGCAGGAAGCGCTAACCTCGTCATAGATCTCGCTTACATCATTATGCTCGGAGCGGTGGGTTTCTTCATTCTCCGTACGAGTCTTCGCAGATGGCGCTCCGGCAGTATTTATCGGGCCAGTATTACACCTCGCGGCCTGAACTGGTTATCGCGGCTGCCGTTGCAGGTTGATTTCCCCCATTCGCGGGTTCGTCATTCCGTCCTTGTGCCTCTGTTCGTGTGTGTCGCAGTCGGGCTTCTGACCGCTGTTATGGGAGTGGGTGGCGGCTTCATGCTGGTCCCATTAATGGTCTACCTCCTGGGGATGCCGGCGCACGTTGCCGTGGGTACAAGTCTTTTTCAAATCCTGTTCACTTGCCTGGGAGCAACCTACCTGCAGGCGGGAACTAATCACACTGTGGATGTTGTGCTGGCACTGCTGCTCGCAGTGGGCTCGACCATCGGCGCGCAAATAGGCGTACGGTTGAGCCGCCTGCTGCGCGGCGACCAACTGATGGGCTTGCTTGGTGTCCTGGCGCTCGCGGTGATGTTCAAGATGGTAATCGGTCTCGTAGTGGCCCCCGACCACCTGTTGAGGCACCCGACAGGTTCAGTCGCATCGGCTCAGCATGAGGTATTCGTGATCGCCGATACGAATTCGAATCTACCATCGCAGTTGTTTTCGACACCGCACCGGAGGTCGCGACCATGAAGACCGTAGTGGTCGCGGCTATGCTCGTTTTCTCCGCTGCAGTCCTGTTGCCCATCGCTGGCCTGTCGATCAATTCCAGTTTCCTGATCGGATCGGGGATTTTGATCGGTCTCCTTTCTGGACTGCTCGGCGTGGGTGGAGGTTTTCTGCTGACGCCAATTCTCATCACGATCGGTGTTCCGCCGATAGTGGCCGCGGCTTCCGACACGAATGCTATCGTGGCGACATCTTCGTCCGGAGTGGCCGCGCATTTCCGGTTGAAGAATGTCGATTTGCGCATCGGAGTCGTCGCTCTTATCGGCGGTCTGCTCGGGTCCGCGTTCGGTGTGCGCATCCTGGAATCGCTTGAAAGAGTGGGAAACGCCAATCTCGTCATCAATCTGGCCTATGTCGCCATGCTCGGAATCGTTGGCGGCCTGATTCTGCACGACAGCATACGTAAGTGGCGCCGAGGAGCCATGCAGGCAAAAGACGAACGACGAGCTACTTCGCCGATTCTCTCGAAGCTGCCATGGCAGTTGGATTTTCCACGCTCTGGAGTTCGCCATTCCGTGCTGGTGCCTCTTGCGCTGGCAGTTATCGTCGGCCTGATGACCGCCATCATGGGCGTCGGTGGTGGATTCATCCTGGTGCCTGCGATGGTGTACCTGCTGGGCATGCCAGCGCACGTTGCCGTGGGTACGAGCCTGTTTCAGATCCTGTTCACATGTGCGGGCACGACAGTGATGCAGGCGGGGGCGAACCATACGGTCGATATTGTACTGGCGTTGATCGTGGCCCTGGGTTCGACGCTGGGTGCGCAGGCCGGAGCACGCCTGAGCCGTTTCCTCCGCGGCGATCAACTGATGGGACTCATGGCAGTCCTGGCGCTTGCGATGATGATGAAGATGTTGCTGGCCCTTGTGCTGGCGCCGCCCAACGTTTTGAAGCGTCCTGCGGGACCAGCTGCATCCCTGCAGCGGCCACATGTGATCGTTGCCAGCGCATGTCCAGTGGGGAGGTGTCTGTGCCGGTGAAATTCCTGTTGGTGGCCGTGGTGGCAGTTGCGGCAGTTCCGATCCTCCTTCCAATTGCGGGGTTATCCATCAATTTCGCGTTATTGATAACGGCTGGGGCCGTGATCGGTTTCTTGTCGGGCTTACTCGGAGTCGGAGGCGGCTTTCTCATGACCCCGATCCTGGCGATGATCGGGGTTCCGCTCACGGTGGCTGCGGCTTCCGATACGAATGCTATCGTCGCGACCTCGGCCTCCGGTGTCGCGGCCCATTTTCGCCTGAAGAATGTAGACCTGCGGATGGGAACTGTATGCCTTGTCGGGGGGGTATTTGGATCGGCGCTGGGCGTGCAAGTGATTAAGATCCTGCGAGCATCGGGTGGCGCCGATTTTCTGATCACCATCATGTATATCGTCGTGCTGGGTGGGGTTGGAAGCTTCACCTTGCGCGACAGTATCAAGAAGCTACGGCGCGGCGTAATGGAGCCAAAGCACAGCAGCAGGCCAACCCACAGGGTCTCTATGCTGGAGCGACTTCCATTCCAAATCAGCTTTGAACGTTCGGGCGTCAGGCATTCGCTCCTGGTGCCTTTTTGTCTCTGTGGTCTTGTCGGCATCATGACCGCCGTAATGGGCGTCGGTGGCGGTTTCATCATGGTGCCGATGATGGTGTACATCCTTCGCATGCCGGCTCACGTGGCGGTTGGTACCGATCTGTTCCAGATCATGTTCACGTGTATCGGAGTGACTCTCATGCAGGCGGCCACCAATCACACGGTCGATGTCGTTTTGGCGATCCTGATCGCCGCCGGATCGACAATCGGGGCGCAGATCGGTGCACGAGTGAGCAAGCGGCTGAGGGGCGAGCAACTGCTCATTGTGCTCGGAGTTTTGGCGCTTGCGGTCGGAATACGAATGGCAGTGGGCATCGTGCTGCCGCCTGCCAACCCGCTTTCGCCTTCAGGCGGGCACGCCGAAGTCCAGCGTGACCATCGCACTGCGGTAGCCCAGGTATGGGCATCACGAGGTCATTAGCATGGTACCGGTAATCGTATTGTTATTCGCTGCCCTTTGCTTCGGGGGACAAGCTTTCTCTCAGACCGAGAAGGTCCCGGCACCGGCTGACGCGGCCATGGCGATGCCGGCGACCACCTTGCGGCTTTCCCCCGAAAAGATCGAGATGGGGACGTTCTACAATGGCGCGCCGGTGCGCATCGAGGGAACGGTGCCGAGGGGGTCGCAGATCATCGTCATCGTTCGAGGTCCCGCGAAGGACGAACTGTTCAACAAGAAAGGCCGCGTAGGTCCGATCTGGGTGACGGTGGATAAGGTCCACGTGACCGGAACTCCGTCACTGTTCCTAAGGTTCAGCAGCGCGGACATGCATACCTTTCTCGACCGCGCGACCATTGATGACTACGAACTAGACGAATTGTCGGTCAAGAAGAGGATGCATATCCGGACAGGAAAGGGCGATCCGGACCCGCTATACCGGGATTTGATCGAAAAGAGTTATCTCGACCTGAAGAAAAGTGACGGAACCTACCGTCGCGTCGCAAACCGGGTAGATATCGCAAACGAAGGTCCTGCGGGGCACTACACGTTGTCGTTTCACTGGCCGAGGACGGCTTCGCCCGGTGCTTATGAGGTCGAGGTGTACGCATGCCGGGACCGCGCCGTTGTGGGTCGCGCCGCCACGACGCTGAACCTGGTGGAGGTTGGCTTTCCAGAGTTCATGGTAACGCTTGCCCACAAGCATCCGTGGTGGTATGGCTTGCTCGCTGTATTGTCTGCAATGTGCGCGGGGTTCGGAATCGATGCGGTTGTTTCAAGATTGCGGCGACCGACAAGGCCCCGTCCGCCGGAACTTCCACCGCCAGTGGGCGTTCCTGCGGAGAAAGAAGTCGAGGCCCCGGGCGAACGGGTCGTGCACCATTGAAGCGCAACTGCAGTCGTGCAGGTGAGTGTGTGGAGGATTTCCAGAATCTCAGATAAAGGAGTATGCAATGGCGATCATCACGATATCCCGGGGTTCCTTCAGCGGCGGCAAGACGCTCGCCGAGTGCCTCTCCAAGAAACTCGGCTATCGCTGCATCGACCGTGACGTCATCGTGGAGCGTGCGGCCGCGTCCGGAAGAGGCGTGACTCAACAAGAGATCCGGGAAGCGCTGGAACGGCCTCCGGGATTCTTCGAGCGCTTCAGTCATCGCCGCTATGTCTACCTGGCACTGATCCAGGCAGCGCTGACGGAGGAGGTCAAGGACGGCAAGGCGATCTATCACGGATTGGCCGGACACCTTCTCCTGCAAGGCGGACCACATATCCTTCGCACACGTGTCATCGCACCCATCGAACAGAGAATTGAAATGGTTCGCGATCGCCTGAAATACGGGCGCGACGAGGCTATCGCCTACATCCACCGGATGGATGAAGACCGCCGCAAGTGGACTCAGCTTCTCTATGGAGTCAACTGGGAAGATTCATCTCTTTACGACGTGGTGATCAATCTCGAACACCTGACGATCGAAAATGCCTGCAATTTGATCAGCACTGTAATGTTGGAGCGCTGTTTCGAGTTCACCTCCCGGTGCAAGCAGTGTATGGACGATTTCGCCTTGGCGAGCCGCGTGCGCGCCGAACTCGCGCTCGACCGGGCGACCGGGGACGTGGAGGTCGAGACCTCAAGCGAGTTGGGTGTCGTATCGATCCGCGGCAAACTCAACACGATCGAACAACTTGATGCGGTGCGCCGCGTCGCAAGCGCAGTGCCGGGAGTCAGCGGTCTCGATACTCATGAACTCATGGTGCCGATGCGCTCCTGACCTCCGTGCGCCTGAAGGCTGGAAAGAGAGGTTGTGTATGGCCAGACAATTCGCTCGAGTAATGACCACACTCAGTTTGGTGCTCCTGCCTTTGTGGCTGTTTGCCGCGCCACGTCCCGGCGACTCCCCGGTGATCGTAGCCGACAGCCGTAAGTTCACCGGCTGGCAGGCTTGGTGGGCCAATCTCTACAACGATAGCCATTTCTGGTTTGCCGCGATCACGATCGTTGTTATCCCCGTGACCGCTCTGATATTCGGCAGATTGACCAGCATTGTAATGGTACGCCTCGGCATCAACCTGAAGTCTCGAGAACTGTCGGAACACTGAGCGGTGCGTGGAACGGAGGTCTAAACAAATGGATTGGCTCCACATATTCATGCCAATTTCGGGAACGGAGATATTTTGGCCGGGTCTTGTAGTCCTCGGTTTCGGCGTCGGGATGATCGGTGGGTTCTTTGGCATGGGCGGCGGGTGGATGGTCACACCGGGCCTGAATATCCTCGGATTCCCCATGGCCTTCGCTATTGGCACGGATGTTGCCCAGATGTCCGGTCCATCACTCGTTTCCACATTGCGTCACGGTAAGTTCGGCAACGTGGATTATCGTCTCGGTCTGATCATGGTGATTGGCACCGTCGGCGGTTTTGAGACTGGCGCCCAGATGATCATGTGGCTGGAGAGGATCGGCAAAATTGATCTTTATGTTCGCGTTGGCTACCTTGTGTTACTTACCCTGATCGCCTGGCTGGTGTTCACGGATGTTTCCAAGCGTCGAAAGAAGGAACGCGAAGCGCTGGCCTCCGGGCGGCAGTTGGATGCGCTCGCCACGGGCATAGAGTGGCACAAGACGCTCCACAAGATAAAAATTCCTCCCGTAGTGCACTTCAAACGGGCAGGTATCCGCTGCTCCATCTGGCTGCCTATCCTTGTAAGCTTTTTCACGGGTTGGCTCGCCGGAGTACTGGGCATAGGCGGCGGATTGATCCGCATGCCTGCGCTGATCTACCTGATTGGCTGTCCAACACATATCGCGGTCGGAACCGACCTGTTTGAGATTGTTATCTCCGGCCTGTATGGTGCCGCGTCCTACAGCTACAAGGGTCGGACTGAACTTCTGGCAGCCCTCATCATGCTCGTGGGCTCATCTATCGGCGCGCAGATCGGTTCGATAGCCACCAAGTACGTCAAGGGATATGGCATCCGCGTATTTTTCGGGATCGCGGTTATCGGCTGCGGCGTGTCGATCCTGTTCAAGATCCTTGCCTCAGCAGTGCCCAGCCTAAAAGGGATTCTGGACATCTCCGCGACCGTTCTCATCATAGGACTCGTTTCTGCGTTGTCGCTGTTCATTCTTATGAAGTTCATCCGCGGCGTACGCGAGGAACGCGCTCTGCGCAAGGAGAGCAAGGCTGACCTTGTTCACGCCTGATTCTGACGAGGTGAACATGTTTAACAAATCATGGTCTGTTACTCTCGCCGCAACCTTGGGCCTTGTGTTGCTTTCCGGCTGCAAACTGGGACGAGTCAGCCAGGGCCGCGTGGTCGAGTACGACAAGTCCAGGGGCGTCATGACAATAGTCCTCGAAGCCGACAATCCTCGCCCCGGAGAACCCAGGTATGCTTTGCCCGTGCGCGAAGTACGGATTCCAGGTATAGCAAGCGAAATGGGGCCCGCTCCCGATCCCGGGAAACTACTCCTCCTCAATGCCAAAAAGCGGGAGATCGTTTTTTATCATGAGCAAACCCTTAGGAGTCTTCGCTACTCGCCGATTGCCGAGAGCAAAGGAGTTACCAGCGACGATGATCGCGTTGCTAAGAGGCAACTGCCCGCAATTGATCGCCAAAACAAGACCCTGACTCTATACTCCCCGTCGGAGCGGATGCTGGTTACGCTTGCATTGACGGATGCGGACGTCGCGCTCCCTGACGAAACCTGGAAGGCTGGCGATGAGGTGCGCTATTACTACAAGCAGCCCGGCCAGGCCATTCGTCTCATGAATGTGACCAAGACCGACTTGGCTAAGAGCGGCGGCGGAGGACATTGAAACCGTTCGGGTGGAGTTACGGCCGCCACTTATGACGCAACGGTCGTTCCGTTGTTTTGTACTGAGGTGTCAATCCGATGTCATGGTGGTCAAAAAAGAAGCCAGCTGAACCTGCCGGCGCTACTGAAGATCGGATCCGACGCCGTTATGTGTGTTTCCGTGAACTACTCTCTTTCAATAATGAATGTCTGGAACTGATGGCGGGGATACAGGAAGACCTCCGCTTTGTCTCACCGCGTCGGGAGATAATGGGCCAAAAAACCGCAGCGGTCTTCCAGAAAGCGGACGGTACGGTCTCCGCGCTCGAATGCCTGAGCGGACTGTCGTTTTCACAACTCCATCAGTCTCTTCAGGTCCAACGAAACGAAGTGGAACGCTATGTGGCAGCGCGCGAGGAATTGATCCCCCCGGATTTTTCCCACCGCATGGATGAGGTCCAGGGAACCGACATCGCCGAAGCGGGCGGCAAGGCAGCAGCCCTGGGCGAAATTCGTAACAAGCTTCATCTGCCCGTGCCCGACGGCTTTGTGCTTACCGCCGAAGCTTACCGGCAATTCTGCGGAACGCCGCTGTGGGAGAAGATTCGCGACGCCACTCACAATCTGGATCTCAACGATCTCGCCGCCTTGCAAAGAATCTCCGCTCAACTCACTGCGATGGTGATGGAGTTGCCCGTTCCGCGGGCGATCGAGGTAGCAATCATCGAGCGAGCTCGCGCACTCCAGGGATCGGCTGGATTGGCGGTCCGCTCCAGTGCGGTGGGTGAAGGAGGAGAGCGCACTTTTGCAGGCCAGTTCGTGAGCTTGCTCAACGTTCCACCTCATCAGTTGATCGATGCCTACAAGCGTGTTGTCGCCGGACGCTTCAGCGAGCGCGCCCTGTTCTATCGCCTCTCAGCCGGACTGTCGGAAATCGAGACGGCGCTCCCTGTCCTTTTTCTGAATACTCTTCGCGCACGCGCGTCGGGCATCTTGTATAGTCGCGATCCGGCAGACCCGAAGAGCAACGTTCTGTGGATCACGGCCACTCACGGACTGGGACTGGATATTGCCAGCGGCCGGGTGCCGGCCGACCTGTTTGTGGTTACTCGCCGGCGACCGCACCACATTGTCGAGCAGAGCGTCGCCGCCAAGGAGGAGGAAATTGTACTTCTGGAAACAGGTGGGCACGCTCGTCGCCCACTTCCCTCAACGCAGGTCACTGCGCCAAGCCTGACCCCCACCGAAGTTGAGACTCTCGCTGCATGGGCCGTGCAGTTGGAGGAACATTTCAAAACGCCGCAGGATGTGGAATGGGTTCTGGATGACGCAGGCAAGCTCTGGATCGTGCAGTCACGGACGTTAGCTCTTGCGACAGCCGCTTCCATCAAGGCGAAATCGCGGATCAAACAGGAACCATTGCTGGCCGGTGGCCGTACTGTGTACCCCGGGAGAGTGTCGGGAACAGCATATTTGGTTTCTGAACCCAGACTTCTGCAAACCACCCCGGAGGGAGCAATACTTTTTGTACGCAGAGCTTCGCCTGAAATCGTGGAAGTGTTCCCCCGTATTGCCGGCCTTGTCGCAGAGTCGGGAAACGTGACAGGGCACGCCGCCGCTTTATTACGGGAAGCCAAGATTCCCGCCATTTTTCAACTGAACGGCGTCTTCGAAAAAATACATGCGGGCGATCCCGTCAGCCTCGATGCTGTTCAGCCGAGGGTTTATGCCGGAAACCTGTGGCCGTCCCGCACGATCGAGGTAAGTGGCAGTGACCGTCGGTGGAAAAATCCAGTAGATCCGATCAGCGAGCGCCTGCTTACACTTCATTTGCTTGATCCCGCAGCCGCCGATTTTCGACCATCCGGCTGCAAGTCGGCCCACGATGTGCTCCGCTTCTGCCACGAGAAAGCCATCGGAATCATGTTTGAGGTAGGTGACATCGAACTGGAAAGCGGATCCCGGCGCACTTCCCGGAGGCTCCTCACCCCAGTGCCGGTCAATCTCCACGTCCTCGATTTAGGTGGGGGATTGGCCAGTACGAATGGTTCAACTGAGGAAGTCAGGCCGGAAGAAATTGTTTCCAGACCTTTTCAGGCTCTTTGGCGAGGAATGAGCCGGCCAGACGTCAGTTGGAGACGCGAGATACCCGCTAGCTTTGGTGATCTGGCGTCTGTGATTTCCAATGCCCTCACGGCAGTTCACGGTCCAACCCGCGCGCTTGGAGACATGAGCTATCTGCTCGTGGCCGACGAGTACATGAACCTGAACTCCCGGCTTGCCTATCACTTCAGCCTGGTCGATGCCTGCCTGAGCGACGTACCGAGTCATAACTATATTTCATTCCGCTTCGCTGGGGGCGGCGCAGTGCACTATCGGCGCAATCTTCGCGCATGTTTCATAGAGGCTTGTCTCGCGCACTATGGCTTCGTCGTCGATCGCCGTGCCGATCTCGTTAATGCCTGGTTCAAGAAAGCGCCGGCGGAAGAAACTGAGGCCAACCTCGATATTCTCGGGCGCCTCATGGCTTCCGCCAGTCAACTTGACATGTATATGACCAGTGATGCCGTTATGCGATGGTTTGTAGAGCAGTTTCTGCAAGGCAATTACACCTTCGCCGCAACGAAACAAGATGCCAGCCAGAGTACAACGGCCGGCAAAACAGAGGATCACAGGTAGAGCGATGAACCGGTCTTTTGGCATCTCGGAGCCAGTACTTCAGCGTACTTTCCTATCGCGTCGCAGCTGCCGTAAACCCTCTGAAGTTTAGGAGCCCATATGTCGAGGAACCGCATTTTGATCGTCGGTGGGGTTGCAGGAGGGTTAGCCTGCGCAGTTCGGGCACGACGATTAGATGAGCACGCTGAGATTGTCTTGTTCAAACGGACCGAATACGTTGCGAGCACCGAATCCTGCGCCTCAGCCGATGAAGAGAAGGCCAAGATCCCTGCTTCGCTCAAGCTGCTGAGTTCACGTTTCAATATCGAAGTTCGGGCCGGGCACAAGGTTGAAGCCATCGACCGGCTGAATAAGGAAGTGACCGTAAAGCAGCTCACGAACGGCGAAACCTATCACGATCACTACACGGCTCTCGTGCTGGCGCCGTTTGCATCGCCGCGGCCTCCGGCGCTCCCGGGTATTGATTTGCCGGGCGTTTTTGTTCAGCGGTCAGTTCCCGACGACCGGTCAATCCAGCAATGGATTGATGTCCATCGGCCAAAGTCGGCGGTTATAGTCGGCGCAGGGTTAATAGGACTCGAAACCGCGCAGGAACTCGTGCGTCGTGGGCTGAAGGTCACAATCCTAGAAAGACAGGGGCAAGTGCTGCCGTGCCTCGATCCCGAGATGGCCGAGTTTGTCAGGGTGCGCCTGCTCGAATGTCACGTTGACGTGCACTTGAAGGAGGACGTGATCGCATTTGGCCTTTCTCAGGATGGAGCGCTTCTCGTGCGCACGAGTTGTACTAAACACTTCGCCACAGATATGGCGGTGGTCTCGACCCGCTTGCGGCCAGAAACGGTACTCGCTGCCAAGGCTGGACTCGAACTCGGACCTTGGGGAGGAGTCATTGTCGATTCTCAGATGCGCACCAGCGATCCATGCATATGGGCCGTTGGCGACATCGCAGAATCCTCTGAATGGCCTGACACTGAGTCGCGCGTGGTAGCGTCGGCCGCTCTTGCGAACCGCCAGGGACGTATTGCCGCGGATGCCATTTGCGGACGTCCGACACGATTCCGAGGTCTGCAACGCACCGGCGTCTGCAAGGCATTCGGTCTTACGTTGGCCACCACGGGAGCAACGGAGAGTGCGCTCCGATCCTCCGGCATCACCGACTTCAAAAGTATTTATTTGCATCCCGACAATCATCCCTCTTACAAGCCGGGGGCCAGTCCCATGCACATAAAGCTGATCTTCTCCGTTGTCGATGGCAAGGTCCTGGGCGCGCAGGAAATCGGTGAGAACGGCGACGAGCGAACTATTGATGTGATAGCAATGGCCATCCATATGGGTGCTAAGGTTTTCGATTTGGAGGATGCGGAACTTTGCCGGGCTTCTCGGTACCCGCAGTACAAGTCGGCAAAGGATCCGGTCAACTTAGCGGGAATGATTGCAGCCAATGTCATGCGAGGCGACGTGCCTTGCGCCGAATGGGAAGACTTTGTGCGAAGCCGGGATTCATTTGTGATCGACGTGAGGCAGCCATTCGAGTTTGCCGCCGGGCGATTGGATGGCGCACGCAACATCCCGGTCGAGCAGTTGCGTCAACGGTTACACGAACTGCCGCGCGAACGCGAAATCCTGGTCTGCTGCGGCGCAGGCCAGATCGCATATTACGCCGTGCGCATTCTGCTGCAGCATGGGTTCAATGCGAAACTATTATCAGGCGGGCTGCGGACTTACAATCACCTGCCTGAGGACCTCACAGAATGGGCTGCGACCGCGCAGTCACGCTCGGAGGTTACGCGGTAGGAATAAAACAGACTGCGGCAAGACCTACCTGTTCGGCGATTGAGCGGTGCAGGGGAATGTGAGCACAGGACAATGCACGGACGTGATCACACGGTGCACAACGGTCCGCCCCAGATGGGACGCAAGGAACGGGGATTCAGGATGCAGCGCCATCGTGATCAGTCCGCTCCCTTTTTGTTCTGCCACTCGTGCGATACGTTCTGCAACATCGCCGGTTTCGACAAGTTTCTCGATCCCTGCTTCCGGGCAGCATTGCAGCTTTGCTTTCGAGGCCGCCACCTCTGACTCTTCACACACATGCAGGATGGTCAATCCGGCATTGTAGGTGCGAGACCATTCGCACGAGAAAGATAAGGCGCGCGCACACGCGGATGAGAAATCGGTTGCGACGAGGATATGGTGCAAGCTGCCCGTTGCCGGGCACCCGCTTACCAAGGGTCCTATTGTCATCACGGGGCAATTGACACGGCGGAGAAGTGATTCTGCAACAGACCCGGCAACCAGTTTCTTCAGCCCTTTTCTGCCCTGTGTCCCGGCAACGATCAGGTCTACGTGGTATTCAGACGCGATGGCTTGGAGTGTTTTTGGCGCATCATCGCCACCTGACATCCGGACCTCGTGTTCAACATCGGGAAGTTTTGAAGACAACATTGATTCGAGGCTTCGCCGCGCGCTTCCGACGTCCTGGAAACCGCTGGGCGGAATCTCGTCATATGGAAAAGGAGAGCCATAATACAGAATGTGCGTAGCAATGATCTTGGAGCAGTGATGCCGCGCAATCAGAGCGGCATAGTCCAAGACCAACTGGGATCTTGGGGATAGATCGAGCGCAACGAGGATGCTCTTAAGACCGACGGAGGCGACGGAAGCTGCCATGGGGACCCTCCCCAACTACCGTTCAAAGCGCAGCGCAGATCATCCTCACAGTACTGAAGCGCGTCATGGGATTCCGTGATGAATAGCACGGTGATCGGTGATGTGGAGCAACTGCTTGGTCCATTTGCCGGTACTCTCTCGATCCGAGTGCTCAGGCGTACGCCAGTGCGCAGCAAAACTCACGAGTTACGGTGATGACGCTCACTGTTTCGAACTGAGGTGTTGGCCACAATGGCTCAACTCTACGCTGTTCGCTCTCAGCTAGCGTTTCGCCAAAAGGTTTTTGGCAATCGACGTTCGGCGGAAGGGAAAGTCGAAATGCCGTCAGTTCCTGTTGATACAGCCATCATTCTTTTTCCTAAGCGCAGTCTCGAGATTGCAGTTATGAGATGTGCCGTATTGCAGTACTCTGACGGGTTTGCGAGTTAACGGTACCTTCCGTTGAATCGGCAGTGGCGACGCTTCCTGGGTTGGCGACGGATCTCAGGAGAGAATGATGCGTTTCATAACTGGTGCTGCTGCGGCTATTTTCGTTCTGGCCGGTTTCGCCTGCGCACAATCGAACGATACCCAGCCGGCCCACGCTCAATCCGCGGCTGATGAGGGCACGCGAGAAGTGGCGGTGAACTCCGCCTCTGACGCAAAGGTGGAAGCTCGGCTTGTTGCCCTGGAACAGAAAATACAGCAGCTTGAGTTGGAAAATCAGCAACTCAAGGCCGAGCAAATCGAACTCAGGAACCGCATCAATGCGGCCTCGCAGGTGAGACCTGCCCCCACCTCTGCTCCCGTGGACCTGAGCAGCCGCTTGGAGGAGATCGGTGAGAGAGGTGACCTCCTGCAACACAATGCAAACGCAAAGGAAGCGCCCGGCGTTACTGCCGGCCGCGATACGTTCTCAATCGTCAGCCCGGACAAGAACTTCCGGTTGAGATTTGGCGGCCACGTGCAAATGGACGGCAAATCCTTCATCGACAGGCAGGGAGTTCCGCTAATAAATGTATTCAATATTCGCCGCGCCCGCGCCATCCTGGAAGGCGATCTTGGCAGGTTTGTGAGTTTTCGTTTCATGCCTGAGTTCGGAAACGGCTCAAACTCAATCTACGACGCCTATGCCGATCTTAAGCTGACGCCTTACACCGTCCTTCGTGGTGGCAAGTTCAAGACACCCCTTGGCCTGGAACTGCTGCAAAACGACGCGGACCGAACATTCATCGAACAATCGCTGACGAATAATCTTGTGCCCAATCGTGATGAGGGATTTCAGCTTTATGGGGACATTCGTGGTCGCCTTGCATACCAGGCGGCAGTACTCAACGGCGCGCCCGCCGGCGGCAACATCGACGGAATCGCGCCCACCGGTGCGACAACCCACAATGGCAAGGATGTCGTGGGCCGCATCTTCGCGACGCCGTTCGCGCGCGGTGGGCAGCCGCTCCTGAAGGGCTTGGGCTTTGGCATCGCAGCATCAACCGGGCGACAAGATGAGAACGCAGTGCTGCCCAACTTTAAGAGTGCCGCTGGACAGGCGACGTTCTTCACTTATAGCGGTACGCAGAGCGTGACAAACATAATTGCGGACGGTCGGCGACTCACTTATTCACCACAGGCTCATTACTATGCGGGCCCGTTCGGGTTGATGGCGGAATATGTGACTCTGCGCCAGCAAATTGCCGGAACCAATGCTGCCGGGGAAATGATCAATCAGGCCGTTGACGATCACGCCTGGCAGATCGCCGGATCGTGGGTCATCACGGGCGAGCAGAAGACGTTCCGAGGTGTTGTCCCCCGAACCGGGCTGGAGGGCGGGAATATCCCGCTCGGAATTGGCGCATGGGAATTGGCTGCGCGCTACTCCGAACTGACGATTGACCCCACCGCTTTCACCGTGGGCTTCGCCGATTCCACCAAGTCGGCCAATTCGGCGCGTGCCTGGTGCGTCGGCCTCAACTGGTATTTGAACTACTTCACAAGACTGGCCTTCAACTATGAGCAGACACGCTTCGGACAAGGTGCGGTGATAGGAAATCGTCCCACGGAGCATGCGGTGATGGAGCGCCTGCAGATCGCGTTTTAGCGGCAGTGCAGCGAAATTAGTTCCTGTTGGCAACGTGAACGCATGATTAGCGCCTGATATGTCAGACATAGATCAACTGATGGATAATGCGGCCGCTCAATGTAGTCGGCATGAATGTGAAGCCGCTATCCGAGCCTTGGAAAGCGCTGCCCAACTCGCTCCGCAAGAGTGGAAGGTTCAATATCACCTCGGCCTCTGCTTTGCAGGCGGCTGCCTGCTTCACCCCTTAGTCGACCCTGACGTTGCGCTCTATCATCTCCAAAATGCACTTTCACTCTTGCCGGGTTCGGCGAAGATTGAAGATCGTGCTTCTGTTCTTTCAACACTGGGGAACACCTATCTGGCATCTCATCAGCTACCCGTAAAGGCACGGGTCGGGGCTGCCTTGGAATGCCAACGGCAGGCATCCGCCATGTATCAGTCGCAGGGAGATCTCGACCATTGGGCGAGGGAGGAATACAACCTGGGAAATACATGGTGCGAATGTCCTCAGAAGTCATCTCCGGACAAGTGGCAGCATGCGGTTCAACATTACACCGCAGCCTTACAGGTATGGACGCGAGATCAGGACGCGAAGCGATATGCCAAGGTCCTTCAGAATCTCGGTACGGCATACCGAGAATTGAAAACAGGCGATCGCCGAGAGAATATTTGCCGAGCTTTGCGCTGTTACCGACGGGCATTGCAGATCTCTAACCAGGAGTTTCGGACCGGGAGCCCCTCTATCCACAACAATATTGGAACAGCATTGTTGTCAGTGTCTGCCGATGATCCAAGACGAAACATTCGACGTGCGCTGGCGGCCCTTCGCCACTTTGAACTCGCTCTCCGTACACTCGATGAAGAAGCATCCCCCAGGATCTATGCCTTTGCCCAATTCAATTGTGGACAAGCACTGTTGCGATTAGCTTCGCTTGGCGAAAATCCCAGGCTGCACCTGGAGCGGGCTTTGCGGCTATTTACCGAGTCGCGAGATTGGTTTCTGCTTCATAGCCAAGCCGCTCTTGCTGAAAGTGCGCGAGAGTGTTTACAGGAAGTGATGGCACTCTCTTCGAAATTCAACGCTGCAGAACCGTAAGGTCACCGCGACGGCTGCGCGCTTTCGAAGTATCATGGCTGCATGCCTCGGCCCATCCTAACTCTGCTGATTGGATCCGTAACTCTCTTGACCGCGAGCCTGTTTGCACAAGTCCCCCCGGTATTGGCATCGGCGAATAAACTCATTGTCGTTACCACCCCTGATTGGAACAATCTTCAGGGAACCCTGACGCGTTATGAGCGACATGGCAAGCACTGGAAGCGAGTAGGCGACAAAATCGAGATCGTAGTCGGCAAGAATGGCCTTGCCTGGGATCCATCACTCGCCCGAGGCCACTCCGAGCTATATCCCGGCCCCGTGAAGCACGAAGGCGATGGCCGATCTCCCGCTGGCATTTTTCCGCTCAATCGGGGCACGTTCGGTTTTGCGCCCTCGCTCTCCGAGTCGGGAAACTATAGGTCGTTAACTCCCACCACGGAGTGCGTTGACGACGTCAAGTCGCAGTATTACGGGCAGGTGGTCGACCGCCTCAAAGTGCAGAACGTTGACTGGAACAGCTCGGAGAAGATGCGCGAGATACCTCAGTACGTATGGGGGGTCATCGTCAACTACAACATGGACCACGCCGTGCCCGGTAACGGTTCCTGCATCTTTCTCCATAAGTGGACCAACTCGACGACTGGTACTGCCGGTTGCACTGCAATGCCAATCGAGAACATCGAGGCCATTGTCGACTGGATCGGTCGCAAAGATCACGCGGTGCTGGTCCAACTCCCCGAATCCGAGTACCAGCGTTTTCAGAAGCAGTGGCAGATTCCTTGAGTGCTTGGGCCGTTCCAAGAGCCTTTACCCTTGACGCACCAATCGATCGAAGCGTTACCTAACTTGCCGCTCCGTTCGAGCTAATCGCCCGCGGCTACTGCGGTGCGACCAATCGGCACGGCCTGTGTTTTGCGCTTCGGGAAAATTTGTCGCCAGTTGATGATCAGT
This sequence comes from Terriglobia bacterium, assembly GCA_032252755.1. Lineage (NCBI taxonomy): Bacteria > Pseudomonadati > Acidobacteriota > Terriglobia > Terriglobia bacterium. Next base: position 84,361 of record JAVUPY010000017.1, on the reverse strand, counting down.
TGCGGCCAGAGCATTGCGGTGCCCATGGTGATCCAGACGATGGCATCGATTGTATTCGGGTCGGTCGGATGGATGACCCGGATCGCAATCCGCGCGGTGAGGAAGATCAGCGCCCAGGAGTAAGACCTCATCATCCATTCACGATGGCGAGTAATGTCGCGGTTGCGTACCAACTTGATGGCGATGAGAGTGCAGAGTAGCCAGCAGCCACCGTGAACCCAACTGATCGTGTAGCTCACTGGATTCGAGCTAAGCAGGCGGGCGACATACATGCCCAACGGCGCAGCGATCAGAACTGAGACGAAGTAGACGTAGCCGGTGGTGCGATGGAATACGGGATAACGGTTGCGGATGCGGCTCGAAAACTGAATTGGCGCACTGAGAAGCGCGATCGCGCCGGGGATGCCATGCAAGAAGATCCAATTGCCGACCGGACGAAGGTGTACCCACTCAGGGTCCGTTCGGTCGTGCAGGAAGAATCGCTCGTTGTTGTAGAGCACGAATAGCGTGGCAATGGCGACGGCGAAATAGAACAGATTCTTGGGCGTGGTAAGGCGTGCTGCTTGCATCGGACGAACCTCTGGAGAAATGAACCTTGGATTCAACGCCTTTGGCCGGGGGAAAGTGGAGTGACAATACAGGAAGATCAAGTAAAGCGCAACAAGGATCCGCTCTCAGAGGCTCTGCCACAGCCTGTTATAAAATAAAACTTGGCGCTTTTCGTGCCCGCAGATTATGTCGAACCTCTCTAAAGAAGAGACTTCCAATCCGGCCGCTACTCCCGCCGAAAGCTCGCCCGCAGCCGCCCCCAGCAATTTCATCCGCGAAAGGTTCATTGAAGATCTCAAGACCAACAAGTACGAAGGTCGCGTCCAGACGCGCTTTCCACCCGAACCCAACGGTTATCTCCACATCGGGCACGCCAAGGCCATCTGTCTCGACTTCGGTCTTGCGGACGAGTTCGGCGGCCACACCAACTTGCGCTTCGACGACACCAACCCCGAGAAGGAAGAGACCGAGTACGTCGAGTCCATCATGGCCGACGTCAAGTGGCTCGGCTTCCACTGGGACGGCCTCTACTACGCATCCGATTATTTCGACCAGCTTTACGCGTGGGCCGTACGACTAATCAATGCCGGCAAAGCTTACGTCGACGATCTCTCGCAGGATGAAATCCGCCGCTATCGAGGCTCCCTCACCGAACCGGGGGATGAGAGCCCATTCCGCAACCGCTCCATAGAAGAGAACCTGAATCTGTTCGAGCGCATGCGTGCAGGTGAATTTCCGGACGGTTCAAAGACCCTTCGCGCGAAGATTGACATGGCCTCTCCGAACCTGAATATGCGCGACCCGGTGATGTACCGCATCCTGCACGCCGAACATCACAGAACCGGAAATAAGTGGTGCATCTATCCGATGTACGATTTCGCGCATGGGCAATCCGACTCGATCGAGCGCGTCACGCATTCGATGTGTACGCTCGAGTTCACCGATCACCAGCCGCTTTATCAATGGTACATTCGCGAACTTGGCATCTTTCCATCGCAGCAAATCGAGTTCGACCGCCTCAACCTTACTTATACGTTGCTCAGCAAGCGCAAGCTGCTGCAACTGGTGCAGGAAAAATACGTCAGCGGCTGGGACGACCCGCGCATGCCCACTCTCTGCGGCATTCGCCGCCGCGGCTATACGCCGGAAGCGATCCGCAATTTCTGCGCGGCAGTCGGCGTCTCGCGGACTAACGGCACCACCGACTTCGCCATGCTCGAATACTTCGTTCGCGAGGATCTGAACAAACACGCTCCGCGAGCCATGGCCGTGCTTCGCCCGCTGAAAGTTGTCATCGACAATTACCCTGAGAATCAGAAGGAAGAACTCGAACTCGCGGTGAATCCAGAGGATACTTCCGCCGGGGTGCGAAAGGTTCCGTTTTCTCGCGAGCTATACGTCGAGCAAGACGACTTCCGGGAAGATCCGCCGAAGCAGTTCTTTCGGCTTTCGCCTGGACGCGAAGTTCGGCTGCGAGGTGGGTACTTCATCAAGTGCACCGATGTACGCAAGAACTCAGCCGGCGAGGTGGTTGAGGTCCATTGCACATACGATCCTGAGACCCGCAGCGGCAATGCGCCCGACAAGCGCAAAGTAAAGGCTACGATTCACTGGGTTTCTGCTGCCACTGCTCTCGATGCCGAGGTTCGACTCTACGACAAGCTGTTCAACATGCAGAATCCTAACCATGTTGAGGAAGGGAAGGACTTCACCGCGAACCTGAATCCTAACTCGCTTGAAGTTGTGCAGAACGCAAAGGTCGAACCCACGCTGGCCGGTGCCAAGCCTGGAGATCGGTTCCAGTTCGAGCGACTTGGTTACTTCTGCGTCGATCCAGACTCAAGCGGCGACCGCTTGGCCTTCAACCGCACCGTCGCTCTGAAAGACACCTGGGCGAAAATCGAGCAGCGGGGCAAATAACCGCGGCCATGCTAATACTCGACCTTACTCGCGCTCTCTCGCCAGAGCGCGAAGGCTTTTTTGGCCTCTTCGCGCATAATCTGCTCGGCCGGAATCGTGCGCTCCGCGTAGGGGACCTCGAGTTGCTCGTAGATAAACCGGTCGTCGAATCCCACGCGAGCGGCGTCCTCGGCCGTCGATGCGAAATAGAGACGCGCAGGGCGCGCCCAGTAGATGGCGCCGAGACACATGGGGCAGGGTTCGCAAGACGTATAGATCTCGCAGCCGTCGAGTTGAAAACTCCCTAGAGCGTTGCAGGCTTTCCTTATGGCTACGATCTCGGCGTGCGCTGTGGGGTCCTTCGTGGCCGTCACCTCGTTCGCGCCTTCGGCGATGATCTTGCCATGGCGCACGACGACACACCCGAAGGGTCCGCCCTTGCCGTGCTTCACGTTCTCGATCGAGAGCGCGATCGCTCGCGCCATGAATTCGTTTTGCATGTCCCTCACGAAAAAGGAGACGCATGGCGTCTCCTCAGTTCCCAAGACATTCTAGCTGACGATTGCGCCGCGGCAAACTCAACATGAGCGGGGGAGCCTTATTTTCAAATACTTGCGGGAAGACCCCTACCCCCCTATTTTGCGGATCTTTGTTTTCAATAATTTGCGGAAATTTTTACTGTAAAAGTGTGAAAACAAGGAGCTTAAATCTAAAAACCCGGGTTGACAGGAAGACCCTTGAAAGTTGGGGTGCGAGCGGCGGAGCTCACTGTGGGACGTTGTCAGCGACAACTTCTTCTGGGGGTCGACGGTAGGCCGCAAGCGCCAAAAAGAGGGCCAGCCCGAAGGCTGGCCCAAAGATGCAACTGCTAAACGTTTGTCAGAACGACAACTTCAGCCACATGCGGATACTGCGGTTGCCTTCAACGGTGTACCGGTAATCAGCAAAGTCGCCGTAAGCTGAGCCAGTTTGCAACGTGAGGTCAGGAACACGAGTGTTGCCATGGTTGAACGGGTTGAACATCTCCATCCGATATTCCAGCTTCTGGCTTCCTTCTCCAAGTTTGAACGACTTCGCCAGAGCGAACGTCCAATCCTGCCGGCCGTGGGTGAGGAACGAATTGCGTCCAAGCATCCCTTTTGGCGCGCCAGCAGCGAACAGTTCTCCGGTAATCCAGTGTACCGAGCTAGGATCGACCGGTGAGCACGGATCGCCGTTCATATAGGAAGGACCGTCGCAGACATTGGAGCCCTCGTAGACGCCATACGTATCGAGCGGAGCCTTCGGGTTTCCGAGAGTCGGGCGGTCGTTGCCGATGCCGTCCCAGTTCCAGTCATAGGATCCGAGCCAGTAGCCATTTTCAACGTTCGCCGGAGCTCCACTCTGGAACGAGGTCGTTCCCGAGATTTGCCAGTTCGTGTAAATCTGTCCCAGGACTGCCAAGGCTTTGTTATCTGCAAACTTCGCCGCAGGCAGGTTCGGAACTGTGTACACATAGCTAATTGCCACTCGATGACGGCGATCCATCGTGGAGGGACCACGGTCATAAACTCCACGTCCCGCAACGTTGTACTGTACGACCGGGTAGGTGGAGTAGTTGCCCGTTGTAAAGACCTCCGAGACGTCATCAATAGCATGCGACCATGTGTAATTCGCGCGCACTTCCATGCCCTTCGAGAACTTCCGCAGCACATCAGCCTGCAACCCGTGGTAAATCGAGTCGCCGGTATTATCGCGAATTCCGATCGAGCCGCGGTCCGGGAAGATGCGGCAGTAGGTGGCGCCGCCGCAAACAGACTGGAATAGCGGATCATTCGGATCGTTGATGTACGGGTTCAGTGCATCGGTGCCGTACAGGTGCGCGCCGCGCGTTCCGACGTAACCAACAGTGGCGAAGAACCCGGCTCCCAGTTCACGTTCAACGCTCAAGTTCCACTGGTAAATCTCGGGACTCCTCAGGTTGGACTGGATGCTCGTTACGCTGGCATAAGGATTCAGGATTGGCGAGAGCAGTGGCTTTGCATAAGCCCATGACCATCCCGCTCGACCACGCGGAGTCGCCGGAACGGGTTTGTTCGTTAGCGTGGCCGGCACGTCATTCGGCGCGCCGGACAGGTTGTTATCCAGGATATTAGTGAATCCGTGATCGTAGAAGGTACCGAAGCCGCCGCGGACCACGGTCTTGTTGTCACCAAACAACTTCGTCCAGATCCGGGGCGTATAAGCGAAGCTGACGCGCGGACCCCAGTCGTTCGTATCCTTCTTCTGCTCGATCCGTACCGGATAATTGGCCGGGGCCGGATCATTGATGTTCATGGCTGGGTACGGAATCTCGTTTGCGAACGGGCTATTGTACTCATACCGGACACCAAGAGTGAGCGTCAGGTTCGAGCGCAATTTCCAGGTGTCCTGCGCAAAGTAGTTCTGCGACTTGATGGGAGCGCGGGCCAGGTTGCTGCCAAAGGTCTGACTGGCCGAACCGCTTCCGGAAAAGCCGTCTATGAAGTTCGCGATGCCTCTGTAAACTTCGCCGTTCACGCTGCTGTCGGAGTAACCGATTGAGCCGAAGTAGTTGCTGAAGGGAATCGTGTCAACCACGCGGATGTCGGCGATATCGAATCCGAACTTCCAGGTGTGGCGACCGGTCGTCCAGCTTATGGAATCCTGCAACTGGTAGGTGTTGTGGAAACGTCCCTGGGGAGTTCCGCTTGGAGGTCCCCACCCGGTCAGGGCATAGGTGCCACCGATGTTGACAGCGGGCATATTCCCATTATCAACCAGTGGATTGCTGTAAGTATCAGGACGCCAATCAAACGTAAAGCCGATGCGCCCATATGACATACGCAATTCGTTCAGCAGGTTTGGCGTAAAGACATGGGTATAAGTAATACCAGCATTGTAAGCTGGGCCGTATTGGTAAGTGTCGAATCCCGGCAACTGAGTCGAGAAGTTACCGATGTCGTAGGGGGTTGTGTAGTAGGTTCTGATCAGTCGCAGGTTCAGAGTATCGTTTCGCGTAATGAGGTAGTCGCCCTTCAGGTCCAACTCAGGCGATTCGTAGTTCGCCGCAATGCCCTCACGCTGCATCTTGCCGATCTGTACTGTTCCGCGGTCAAACCCGGCGATATTCGGATCAAATCCCAGCGGAACATCATTGATCGTCAATGGATTGAACGGCCCCTGCAATTCAGGGTTGTCGTAAACCTGCAATAAAGTATTTATCTGTGCCTGCTGCGCTGCACTTTCACTCGGCAGGAGAGCCTTCAGTTGAGCAATACCGGCCGGGGTAAAGACAGTAATCGGGTCGCCATTCAAAGCAGCGCGGTACTTGTCCCACTGATACGAAGCGAAGAAGAACAACTTGTCCTTCACAATCGGGCCGCCGAGAGCGAATCCGAAAACATTCTCGTGGTACTTTGCTTTCGTTACGCCGTTGAAGTTGTTTCCATGGTCATTGGCGTCCATGGCCGAACTTGAGAACCTCTCCCAAGCCGAGCCGTGGAAATTATTCGTCCCGCTCTTGAAAATCAGGTTATTGACCGAACCGCCACCGTGACCAAACTCGGCAGCATAGGCGTTCGTCATCACGCTGACTTCCTGGATGGCTTCGAGGTTGCCTGGTTGCATGCCCTGTCCAGCGATACCGGCATCGTTATTGTCCTGACCTTCGATCAGGAAGTTGTTTGAACGGGCTCGGTTCCCGTTGACAGAGAAGTTCGTGCCGTTAGTGAAATCGTTCGCAGGGCCCGTGACGATACCCGGGAGCGTAGTAGCCAGCGAGTAAGCATTCAGATTCGCGATCGGAAGAGATTCGACCGCGGTGGCACCGATGGTGTCGCTGATTTCACCGCTCTCAGTTTGCAGTTGAACCGCCTGTGCGGAAACCTCAACGGTTTCCGAACTTGCGCCGGGCTTCAACTGGATGTTCACCGACGTGATGATTGAGGCGGCAACCTGAACACCACTCAACTTGATGACGGAGAAGCGATCCGCGGTAGCCTCGACATGATAGGTCCCCGGAAGGAGAGATTCAAAGCGGTAAGCGCCCACCGAATTGGTTGTTGCGGTGCGCACGTCTCCGGTTTGAACGGAAGTTGCGGTTACCTTCGCGTTGACGATCGCCGCACCGGTCGAATCGGTGACGACGCCCGCGAGGGTGCCGTTACTGGTTTGCGCGATCGCCCCGAGTGCGCAGAGAAGCACCAGCGCTACTGTCACGATCAGGCGTGTAAAACACCTCATAGAGCCTCCATAGGATTCAGTCGCCTATCGCGACCGAGCGTTCCGGTTGTTTAAGATTGGTAATTGGCCGAAACTCGCGCCTATCGCGGTCTTCCACAGGAACCAGATTGTTTGCGAGAGGAGCTCAACAGAGTTGATGCACGTTCTTCTCCACTTTAGTGGTGAGACTAACCACTTTAGTTTTAATAGCATACGGGGGAAGCCGGATTGTGGGCTCCGTAATTTGGAAGGGGATAATCTGACAACCTATTGATTTTAATAGTGATATCCGTCACAAAATAATGTGCCGTCTGGGACTCGGCGCAGCCCGGGAATTCTAATTTGTCCGGCGCTGGATTAACTCCCAAGCCCTGAGGACGTCCTCGCGACGGGTTCCAAGATTCCCGATTGCCACCCGAAGAACGATTTTCCCGGCCAAGGTGGTATGCGAGATGAAGAGTTTTCCATCGGCATTCACTCGTTCCAACAGGGCGCGATTCTCGTCATCGCTGCCGCGGTATCGGAAGCAAACCGTTGAGAAGGGAACGGGCGCCGACAATTCGAATCGCGAATCCTGTTCCACCCACGACGCAAACTCTTTCGCCATCTCAATGTGCGATCGGAGAATGGACTGCAACCCCTCGCGGCCGAAGTATCGCAGCACGAACCAGAACTTCAGGGCGCGGAAGCGATGTCCGAGGGGCACGCCATAGTCCATCAGGTTATGCTCTCGCGGATCGCCGGTCGTCCGCAGGTACTCCGGCGTGAGCGAAAAGGCCCGCCGCAAAATGTCGGGATGCCGCGTATAGAAGGCGCTGAGGTCGATGGGTGTCATGAGCCACTTGTGCGGATTCACCACGATGGAGTCGGCGCGGTCGATGCCTGCAAAGGTCCCGCGATACTCGGGCAGGATGGCGCATGCGCCCGCATATGCCAGGTCAGCGTGAAGCCACAGATTGTGCTTTGCGCAGAGATCGGCGATCGCGGGCAGGGGGTCCACGCTCGTGCTGGAAGTCGTTCCTAACGTTGCAACGACGCAGAACGGTTTCAGCCCCGCTTCCTTATCTCGCTCAATCGCCGCCGCCAGCGCGTTGACGTCCATGCGGAATTCGGCATCGGAAGGGATTTTTCGCACGAACTTCTGGCCGACCCCGGCGGCAATGGCGCCTTTCTCGATGGAAGAGTGCGCCTGGTCGCTCGTGTACAGCACTAATCCTGCAGGATGGCCATTTTCCCGCGCTGCCGGATCGAACTTGTCGCGCGCGGCGCAGATTGCGTGGAAGCTGCTGACCGAAGCCGTGTCGTAGACGATTCCGAAAAAGTCATCCGGCAGACCCATCCACTGCCGCAACCACCCGAGCGCAACGGTCTCCAGTTCCGCAACCGCGGGCGAAGTTTTCCAGTGCAGGCCGTTGGTGTTCAGTGCTGCGGCCAACATTTCGCCCAAAATGGCCGGCGTGGATCCAGTACATGCGAAGTAAGCAAAGAAGTTCGGGTGATTCCAGTGCGTCACCGCCGGGAGGACGATCTCCTGGAAATCGCGCAGCATAGCGTCGAAGGACTCGCCATGCTCTGGCCCCTGCTTCGGCAGCGCGTCCACGAGTTCGCCCGGCTTGGTCCTCGCCAAAACCGGATACTCGCGCACGTGCTCCAAGTAGCGGGCAATCCAATCCACCGTCAGATGACCCGACCGGCGGAAATCTTCTACATATTGCTGCCAGGCTTCATCGGTTTCAGGGGGAAAGGAAAAGGAAGGCTTAGTTTCCGTAGGCATGATGGCTCCGATGGGAAGAAGCTTCATTCTAGAATAGCGCGGCTGAATCACGGTGCTAGACTTCGTCTATGCGCGCCATGGTTCTCCACCAACAAGGGCCCGCCGAGCAGCGTGGGCTGCGTCTGGAAGAAGTGCCGCTGCCTTCGCCTGGCCCCGGCGAGGTTCGCGTTTGCGTGAACGTCTGCGGGGTGTGTCATACCGACCTGCACATAGTGGAAGGCGACATACATCCGCCGAAGTTTCCGGTCATTCCAGGGCACCAGATCGTGGGCACCGTCGATGCGCTCGGAGCGGAAGTTCAATCTCATCGCGAAGGCGATCGCGTGGGGGTTCCCTGGCTTTATTCGACAGACGGGACGTGCGGGTATTGTCGTCGCGGGCAGGAGAATCTCTGCGAAGGTGCACGGTTCACTGGCTTTCATGTCCATGGTGGATACGCCGAGTGCGTGATCGTACCCGCCGCGAGCGCGTACTCGATCCCGCGGGCCTTTACCGACCTCAACGCTGCGCCGCTGTTATGTGCTGGAGTCATCGGATATCGCTCGTACCGCCTGAGCGGGATTCGCAAGGGCGAAACCATCGCGCTGCTCGGGTTTGGGGGCTCCGCGCACATCGTCCTTCAACTCGCGAGACATGAGGGCTGCAACGTGTACGTCATCACCCGTAGCGAAAAGCACCAGCGGCTGGCACGAGAACTTGGAGCCGCCTGGGTCGGCACCGCGCAAGAGATTCCGCCCACGCTCGCCGATGCCGCTATCGTCTTCGCACCCGCGGGAGGGCTCGTCCTCACCGCACTACGAGGTATCCGCAAGGGCGGAACCGTCGCGCTGGCGGGAATCACCATGAGCGACATCCCGCAGATGCCATACGACCTGATCTACCACGAACGCGTCCTGCGCAGCGTCGCCAACAGCACGCATCAGGACGTGCGCGAGTTCCTCTCTCTCGCTGCCGAAGTTCCAATCCACACAACGGTGGACGAATTCCGCCTTGAGCACGCCAACGAAGCCATCCTCGCGATGAAGCACAGCGAGATGGAAGGCGCTGCGGTGTTGCGAGTGAGTCAGGTTCTTTCGGATGGCACGGTGGGAGGATGGCACGATACTCAATTTGCCTGACAGACTCGCTACATCTCGGATCGTCCACTACAATGGTCGGCGCAGTTTCTGCTTCGTCTGTATGCAGTCTTGCATCCGATGAAGAGCGCAATTCATATCACCCACCCGGAGACTTGAATGCGACCAGCGCGTCGCTTCGCAACTGCTATTTTTCTGATTCTCTCGCTCGCCGCAGTTGCGAGTGCCCAGGCCGCACAGGAAGGCCTCCCGCCGCTTCCGCAGGACACCGGCACCGCCGGACTTGTGCAGGCTATCCGCCATCTGCAGAACACAGGACGCCTGCTGCACACCACCGCTCACCCTGATGACGAAGACGGAGGCCTTTTGACGCTGCTTTCGCGCGGAGATGGCGTGCATGTGGAGTTGCTCACGCTGAATCGCGGCGAGGGAGGCCAGAACCGTACGGGCAGCGGGCTGTTCGACGAACTTGGCGTGCTTCGCACGCTGGAACTCACGGACGCCGACCGCTACTACGATGTTCACCAGCGGTTCACTCGCGTCTGCGACTTCGGGTTCAGCAAGACCGCGGACGAGACCTTTCAGAAGTGGGGTCACGAGGTTCCGCTGGCGGATATGGTGCGGGTCATCCGAACCTTCCGGCCTGACGTCATCGTCTCTCGCTTTCAGGGCAATGCCAATGACGGACACGGGCATCACCAGGCCGCCGGCATTCTTACCAAAGAAGCGTTCCGCGCTGCCGCCGATCCGAATAAGTTTCCAGAGCAGATCGAAGAAGGGCTGCTCCCCTGGCAGGCGAAGAAGCTCTACATCGGTACAGGGTTCCGCGAGAGTACGGACTACACCATAAAGATTGAGACCACGAAGGATTCGGCTCTGCTCGGCACGAGTTACCAGCAGTTCGCCATTGAGGGCCTGCGCCATCAGACCTCGCAGGGCGCGGGTCAGTTCCACGTCCCGTCGGGCCCGCGTTACGCACGCTACAAACTGGTGGACTCCGTTCTTCCGAATACGCTGGACGAGAACGGCCACGAGAACAGCTTCTTTGACGGCATCGACACTTCGATCAGGGGACTCGTCAAGCGGTTGGGTCCTGAATCGCATCGGTCGGAACGCTTGCCCGGTTTATTCGCCGATCTACAATCCCGGATCGAGGCCGCCGCAACCTCCGCGGAGAAAGATCCGCAGGCCGCTGCGAAAGCACTCGGCGAAGCCGACACGACCCTCACCGATCTGGATAACGAGATGGCTCGTGCCGGTATCGGCAAAGTCGCCTTAAACGATGTCGAGGCCCATTTGCCGACGCATGCCGCCATCGAGCACGCGATTAATGTTGCCGAAGGCGTCTCTCTGGACGCGAAACTCGATGCGAACGCAACGCCGTCGGCAGAACTTATCGTTCCTGGGCAGCAGTTAACCGTGAAGCTGCAACTGCATGCGCCCGCAGGAGCGCACATTCAGCACGCCGCGATCCTTACTCCGGAAGGTTGGACCGTAACGGAACTCCCGCCCGACAACGCCTCGCCACTTGAGCGCCGCTTCAGTGTCAAAGTCTCGTCGTCCGCACAATATACGAAGCCCTACTTCCATCGGGATGACCCGGAAGTGGACACCATCTACAAAGTCGACAATCCAGCCGACCTGGGTTTACCGCTTACACCACCTCCGGTCCGCGCGGAAGTGGAATACGAGTTGAATGGAATTACAAGTAAGGTGACCCAACTGGTTGAAGCGGATTCCGTCCTCGAAGGCGGCACCCGTGCGGCTCCGCTCGCCGTTGCACCGGAAGCTTCCGTCCTGTTTTCGGATCCGACTCGTGTCGTTCGCGTCGGCCAGACGCAGCCAGTCGAGATCAACGTTCGCGTCCGCAGCTTCGTCCCCAAAATTCGTGGCGCACAGCTGTCCGTTTCGGCGGGTTCCGATTGGCGCGTAGAACCTGTTTCGCAGCCTGTTTCCATCGAGGGGAAGGGAACCGAGCGCGTGTACAAGTTCTACCTCTTCCCGAATGCCGATCACGAGATGCGTTTTCAGATCAACGCCAATCTCGACTACAACGGGCACGTCTATAGCCAGGGCTTCACGACGGTGTCGCGTCCCGATCTTGGCACCGCCTATTACTATCAGCCCGCGCTGCAGCGTGTCAGCGTTGTTCGGCTGGAACTGCCACAGAACTTCGAAGTCGGCTACATCATGGGGGCCGGAGACGAAATTCCGTCGGTCCTCCGGCAGGCGGGGCTTAGCGTCCGCATGATCTCGCCCGAGGAACTCGCCTCGGGCGATCTCTCGCGCTACAACGCCATCATCCTCGGTATTCGCGCTTACGATGTGAACGAGGACGTGCGCAAGAACAACGCACGCCTGTTGTCATTTGTTCAGAAGGGCGGCACCCTCGTCGTGCAATACAATTCCGCCATCTCCGAATTTAACTCCGGCAATTACACCCCGTATCCCGCTGAACTAGGTCGCGGCAGAGTGACAGTTGAACAGGCGCCAGTTGAAATCCTCGATCCCAAGGACTTCATCTTTAACGACCCGAACGACATCGTGGAGGCCGATTTCAATGGCTGGATCCAGGAGCGTGGCCTCAATTTCATGAGTAGTTGGGGTGGCAAACTCATCCCGCTCCTTGCGTCCCATGATCCCGGCGAACCGCCGCTCCAGGGCGGCCTGCTGCGCGCCAATTACGGTAAGGGCACGTACGTCTACACCGGCTACGCGTTCTTCCGCCAGTTGCCCTATGGCGTGCCCGGGGCGTTGCGGTTGTTCGTGAACATCCTGAGCGCGCACCAATGAGTTCACCGGCAAAGAACGGCACCCTAATCCGGAGTTGGCGCATCCGCCAGTGACTCTTCGGCCAGCGAACCGCTGGCGAACCTATCTCGAGTAACCTTTCGGTTGACAGCGCGTCCAATACGACTAGGATTTCCGTGATCCGAAGTCTCCCGTAACAATGTGTGGCTCTGCCGTTTTCAATTCAGGAGGATGGTATGAAGAAGTCCGTGGTTTTTGCGGTGTTCCTGGTGCTCTTTGTGGCACCGCTGCTGTTCGCACAAGCACAGCAATCGGCTCCCACAGTCACCCAGGCTGCCGATCGGTCCCTGTCAGGCGTTGAACACGAGTTTGTCCCACTCGCGGAAGCTATGCCCGACGATAAGTTCGACTATGCGCCCACAAACGGTGAATTCAAGGGCGTGCGCAATTTCGGCCAGCAGGTTACGCATGTTGGTGCGACCAACTACATGATCGGCGCCGCACTTCTCGGGGAGAAGATCCCCGTTGATATCGGCAAGGGCGAAAACGGTCCCGATCTCAAGACCAAGGCTGAGAAAATCAAGTTTCTGAAGGATTCGTTCGACTATCTTCACAAGGCGTTCGCCAGCGTGAATAAGGACAACATCGACGGCCAGGTCGAGAATCCTTTTGGTGGCAAGAATAAGCCCACCCGCCTCGGCCTCATTATGCTAGGTGTCAGTCACCCCTACGACCACTATGGCCAGATGGTCGAATACGTTCGCTCCAACGGGATCATTCCACCGGCCAGCCGCGGACAATAAAATTCGTAGTGCAAGGTTCAAGGTGCAAGGTTCAGGATGTTTTTCTCTTGCACCTTGTACCTACACCTTGTACCTCTACTCTTATGTCCGCTTTTAAGAACGGCCTCTTCGCGAACAAACTCGCCGTCATCACGGGCGGTGGTTCCGGAATCAACCTTCGTATCGCCGAACGGTTCGCACAGCAAGGAGCGAAGCTCGGCATCATCGGGCGCAAGCAGGAGAAGCTCGACGGGGCGGTTGAGAAACTCAAGAGCCTGGACACCGCCGCGATCGGGATTTCCGCCGACGTGCGCGACTATCCGTCTCTCTCTCGTGCCATTGCCGAAATCCATTCCGCTCTCGGTCCAATCGACATTCTCGTTTGTGGTGCCGCCGGAAACTTCCCCGCGATGGCCGCCGGCATGTCGTCCAATGCCTTCAAGTCTGTGGTCGATATCGATCTCCTCGGTACGTTTAACGCCTGCCGCGCAGCCTACGAGTTTCTGCGCAAACCCGGAGCTGTCATTATTAATATCTCCGCGCCGCAGGCTTTCACGCCCATGCCGTTGCAGTCGCACGTATGTGCCGCAAAGGCGGGCGTCGATATGATCACGCGCACGCTGGCGATCGAGTGGGGTCCTGAAGGAGTCCGCGTCAACTCCATCGTCCCCGGGCCAATCGACGACACTGAAGGCATGACGCGCCTCGCTGCGAACCAGCAGGTCCGCGACACGCTCACCCACAGCATCCCACTTCGCCGCTTCGGGACAAAAGACGACATCGCCGAAGTTGCCATCTTCCTCGGGAGCGAGTCTGCGTCTTACATATCGGGAACTGTAATGGTCTGCGATGGCGGACAATCCCTGCTCGGCTCCGGTCCCTGGGTCGAAGGACTCGCACTGGGAGCAAAGAAGTAGATGCGCGAATTGCAGATCTTCCATCCTCTGTATCTTTCGCGCGCATTCTCCATCTAATCAACAGGTGGACCAACAATGACGGCCAAAGTTCAAAAGACAGAAGAAGAATGGAAGAAGGAACTTACTCCTGAGCAGTACCGCGTCCTGCGCCAGAAGGGAACGGAACCGGCCTTTACCGGCGAGTATGCACACACCAAAGTGCCAGGCACTTACAAGTGCGCCGCGTGTGGCCAGGATCTCTTCAGTTCGGAGACGAAGTACGATTCCGGCAGCGGGTGGCCCAGCTTCTACGAAGCAATGGACAAAGACAAGGTCGAAGAGCACTCCGACAACACCTTCGGAATGCGCCGCGTCGAGGTCACCTGCTCGGCCTGCGGTTCACATCTCGGCCACGTCTTTCCTGACGGCCCACGCCCGACAGGCCTGCGTTACTGCATCAACAGCGCTTCGCTCAAACTGGATAAGAAGTAAAAAGTTCATACCGCAGGACTATTTAGCCGGCAGTCGCGGCGGCAGGTGCCGCCGCTCATTTTGCCGGAAATACCATTCTTTTCAGCCTCGAGTTCGGCCGGAACTCCCGCCCCACTTTGGCGCAAGGGATGAATGCGTCCCCTTCGTAATACCCGACCACATCCGATGTGAATGGAGTCGAGCCTCTCAGAAAGCGTTCCCCAATCGCATAGACGTCAACCGGAGTTTTCCTCTCCTCAAAAGTCCGAATCTTCTCCGCCGAGAATCCACCGCTGACAGAAATCTTCACGTCGCGGGCACCCGCTTCATCCAACCGGCGCCTCACTTCGAAGACCAGCTGCGGTTGTACTCCGGGCGATTCGATTCTCTGCTCCTGCAGGGCTCGATCCACTAAGTCCTGGCTCGTATCCAATCGAACTCCCGCCAGCCGGTGCCGACGATCCCTCAATGCCCTGAAAACCTCAACAGCCGTTCGCGCCGAATCATTCTCGAAATCCACCAATGCCCAGAGGGGCTCGTTCGGTAGAGCTTCTGCATACGCCAGGGCTGCCGCAACAGTGTTGCCCTTAAATGCTGCGATCATGGCGTGAGGCATTGTGCCCACCGCGGGCTGGTGAAACGCGTCGGCTTCCGCTTGCGTCGAAGCCCCGAAAGCCCCGCCGATCTTCGCTGCATAGCCGTCATACTCTTGTGCCTCTGGAATGTCGAAGCGGGCAGGGAAGAACAGCACCGGTTTCCCGCCTGCCGCGTCCACTGCCTCGCTCACGTTCGTCGCAATCCGAGTCATGCGCGCGAGCAGCCCGAGGTACACGGTCTCGTAAGTCAGGAGCCTGTCAATCGGTCCCACAATATGCATTACCGACTCCATCGGCGACACCCTGTCTCCATCGTCGAGAGCAGAAATCTCAATCTCCGATCCGATGGAGCTCAGCAACTCGCGGACATAACTCATCCCGCACAGCATAACCTCGCCGCGCTGGAAGACCTGGTACATCACACGTCGCTGATTACCGCAGTGCTGGAAAGCAATACGCGAATTGAGGAAGTAATGGTCCGTGTAGCGGTCCAACCCGCGGCTGTCGATCACTGTTTCATATCTCCTAAATCCGATTGGATCACCTTTAACATCCTCTCAAGAACCTTGAGCCATTTTGAGGCAAGCGTCTTGCCATTCCGCTGGCGCGCTTTGGCGCAACGCCGGCGCCGGAAATTCTCTCGCATGACTTACCGGAGGACTAGTTGCACGTGACGGTTTTTCTTTTCTTGAAACATTCTCTTCCTTTTCCAAGCCGGGGCAAACACGAGAGCATACCCCTCGCATCTACTTACCCAAGGGCGCCAAAGGCGTGTCTACTTCCGAGTTCGGAGTGAACCTTTCAAGATGAAGATGGAGCGGTTTCGGTCAGTTTTGATCCTTGGCGGTGCGGGTTTTATCGGCTCGAACTGGGCTCGTAGATTGCTCGAGTCCACCGAGGCCAAGGTCCACGTCTTCGACAATCTCTCGCGCCCAGGCGCGCGTCATAACCTCGACTTCCTCCAGAAGGCCGCGGGCAAGAGCGGTCGCCTGCAAATTACCATCGGAGATGTTCGCGATCAGGCCAAAGTTGCTAAAGTCGTCAAACACGCGACAGAGATCTACCACTTCGCCGCACAGGTCGCGGTGACGACTGCCGTCGCCGATCCCCGCTACGACTTCGACATTAATGTGGGTGGAACTATCAATGTACTCGAGGCCGCACGGCAAACGGGCCGCAATCCTTTCTTGCTCTTCACATCCACCAATAAAGTTTACGGTGATCTCGCGGGCCGAACCGCCGTCGCCCAGCCTACCCGATACATCATTACCGGTAACGTAGCGGCGACCGACGAATCGCAGCCTCTCGACTTTCACTCTCCTTATGGCTGCTCGAAGGGAGCGGCCGACCAGTACGTCCACGACTACGCGCGCATTTACGGCCTGCCCACGGTGGTGTTCCGCATGTCGTGCATCGCGGGCCCGCGCCAGTTCGGCAACGAAGACCAGGGCTGGGTCGCTCACTTCCTGTACTCTGCCATGCAGCGAGCACCTATCACGATCTACGGCAGCGGTCTTCAGGTGCGTGATGTTCTCTATGTCGAAGATCTCCTTCGCGCCTTTGAAGTCGTTCGCGAGCGGCAGGACCAGACCGCAGGAGAGGTATTCAACGTTGGTGGCGGTGAAGCGAACTCAGTCTCGTTGCTGGAGCTCATCGAACACATACGTGAACTTACAGGTGAGCGAATCGACTTTGAGCGCGATCGGCTTCGCGCCGGAGATCAGCTGTATTACGTGAGTGACTACTCCAAGCTCACCCGAATTACCGGCTGGAGGCCAGAAGTGAATGTTCGTGATGTGCTGGAACGAATGCTCGCCTGGTACCGCAAAAACCGCGAGCTGATTGCCGCTGTTCGGCCGTCGGAGTCCGAGGCCGCACAGAACACCAGCCTGGAGTTGGGGCGAACCGCATGAAATTCGCCTTCGTGAATCCGAACTGGGATTTCACGGGATCCACCTATTTCGGATGCCGCGATCCCCACGTTCCTCTCGAACTCATGTTCGCCTATGACAAGGTTCGGGAGGCGGACCACGAGCCCATGCTCATCGACGCACAGACTGATAACGTGTCTTTGGACGAAGTGCGCTCGCGAATGCGCTCCTTTCATCCAGATTTTCTGATCATCCCTTCTGCTCCGTCGTATCTGTTCTGGCGATGCCCTCCTCCAGAGTTGCGCGTCCCCATGGAGTGGTTTGCCGCGCTAGGCCAAGGAGCCACTAAGGTGCTCATTGGTCCGCACGGTTCGGCCACTCCGCGCGCCGCTCTCCGCAAAACCGGGGCCGATGTCGTCCTCAAGGGGGAGCCCGATCAGGCGATTGCCGATCTTGCTTCTCGCCCATGGCAGGAAATCGACGGATGCTGCTGGCGTGACGAGCAAGGTGAACACATTGCTTCGACACTGGGCGCCGCTGATATGAAGACCCTCAAGGCGCTTGATTTCGACAATTACAACGTCGAGAAGCACTGGCATCGTCATCACGTCTTCTGGGGCGAAGGTCGCGGCGCCGAACTCGAGTTTGCTCGTGGATGTCCTTGGGCGTGTACCTTCTGCAACAAGACGCTCTTCCGCAACAAATTCCACGAGCGCGAGGTTGAGGAAGTGCTGCTCGAAGTCGATCGCCTGGTCGACCGTGGAGTCGATTACATCTACTTCATCGACGAGATATTCGGGGTTGGCAAGAACGTCCGTCGCCTTCTCGAAGCTATCGCGGAGCGCAACGTTCAGATCGGTTTCCAGACGCGTATCGATCTGTGGAACGAAGAAACGCTCGACCTGCTCGGCCGCGCTAACACCATCTCCATAGAAGTCGGGATTGAGTCCATCACCGAAGAAGGCCGCGAGGATCTGAACAAGAACTGCCGGATGAGCACCGAACGCATAACAGAGCTGCTCATCTATGCCAAGCAGCGTATCCCATGGGTGCAGGCGAACCTCATCCTCACCGAGCACGACGACAAGAACGATATCCGTATCTGGCAGGAGAATCTCAAGCAACATGATGTCTGGGTGAGCGAGCCCGTGCCGATGTTCCCGTTCCCGGGCAGTCCGCTTTACATCGAAACATTCGGCGCTCTGCCTGACGACGAGGCTTGGGAACGCGCTCACGCTTACTACACAGGATCGTTCGACGACAAGGATTACAGCGACATCCAGGAGCAAAAACCGGCGCCGCTGGTGCAACTGGAAGGGTTAGTCCAGAAAGAAAGCTGAGGCTTCAAACTGAAGAAGGGACGATCAAAGGGATGAATATCGCGATCATTGGGTCTGGGTACGTCGGCCTGGTAGCGGCCGCGTGCATGGCGGAAGTTGGTCACCATGTAATCAGTGTTGATAATGATGAATCCAAAATTCAGGCCCTGAGAAGAGGCGAATGTATCATTCACGAGGAGTTCCTGCCGGAGTTGCTCAAGCGGCACTCCGGCGATCGCCTTATCTTTACTTCAAGCCTGCATGAGGCTGTTCGGGCCAGTTCCATCGTGTTCATCGCTGTCGGCACGCCGCCTTGCGAAACTGGGGAAGCGGACCTGTCCGTTCTCGAATCAGTTTGCCACGACATTGCCGTCAACATTGACCGGCATAAAGTGATCGTGGTCAAGAGCACGGTTCCAGTCGGTACTAACGACTGGGTGAAGCGGATCCTGATTCGATACGGTGCATCGCCCAAGCTGTTCTGCGTCGCCTCGAATCCCGAGTTCCTGCGGGAAGGCACCGCCGTAACAGACTTCCTTTTTCCGGACCGCATCGTGATCGGTTCCGACTGCCTGAAATCAAGGCTCATTCTTGAGCAAGCTTATCTGCCGCTCACGCTTGGAACTTACGCGCGAACCAAGGGGGCAATTCCCATTCCCGACGCGGCTCCGCTCCCGGCGCCAATGATTGTCACGCATACGCGCAGCGCAGAGATGATCAAGCACGCATCGAATGCGTTCCTGGCGATGAAGGTGTCGTTCATCAATGCGGTCGCGAATCTCTGCGAGTCCGCAGGTGCAGACATCCAGGAAGTCTGCGAAGGCATGGGCTCGGACCAGCGCATCGGGAACAAGTTCCTCAAGCCGGGAATCGGCTATGGCGGTTCCTGCTTCCCCAAAGACCTGACGGCGCTGCACTCGGCCGCGCGCGAGTACGGCTGCGGGTTCCACCTGCTCGAGGAAGTTATGCGGATCAACGAAGACCAGCGTAAATTCTTCCTGCGCAAAGTCCGCAACGTGCTCTGGACATTGAAAGGGAAGCGACTTGCGGTTCTCGGACTCGCCTTCAAGGGCGGAACGGACGATATCCGCGAGTCTCCGGCGATAGCGCTGGTGAAAATGCTGCTGAAGGAGAAATGCCAGATCGTCGCCTACGATCCAGCAGCGATGGATCGCGCTCGTGAGGAACTCGAATCAGATTCAGTCACGTTTGCCGCGAGTGCCTATGACGCCGCGAAAGGTGCCGATGCGATGCTGGTGCTCACCGATTGGGAAGAGTTCACGGCGCTCGATTTTGATCGGATGCGCAAGGAACTCCGCCACCCAATTCTTATCGACGGGCGAAACTTGTACTCGCTCCAGGAGATGGAGCGGCGCGGGTTCAACTACGTCAGCGTTGGACGTCCGGAGACTGTTCCTGGCCGGGTTCGCGACGTCGAGATTGGGAAAACCGAGGCGGCGTGAGGTGACTGAACTGACGATTGACTATTTTCGGATTGACGATTGAAAACCGTCGCCCCCTCGATTCGCGACCTTCTGTTTTCAGGCACGGCCAGAATAACTGCCCTACCCTCTCGCGCTGAACGGTCGGCCGTACTCGCACCAGGTGAGGAACTCGTTGTGGTTGTGACGTGCGCGGCGGTAGGAGCCATTCTGCTCGCTCGATTTCTCTACCACATTTCTGGCGTGTTCCTGAAATAAGACCCTGTGCTCTCCATGAAGTGGACGACGTGATGAACCATCCCATTTTGCCCGTTCAGCCTTCTCGCTGATTTCCTCCGAGTGAACCGTTGAATCACCTGCCTATGTGACCTTCGCTGCTGCAACCGGTGTTTCCATGCGGCAGCATGTACCTGAGAACCGACAGTTGAAAGAATCTGTTTCGAACACTCCATGCTGCAAGGCTTTTCAAGGCTGACCTTCCTGACAGCGGTCCTGGCCGTTTGTGCGTGTGCGGTCGCGGGTAAGGCTCAGACTCCAAGTTCCGAGGTGTCCACCGCGCAGCCACATATACGCGCGTTGCACATTTCCGAGCCGATCAAGGTGGACGGACGTCTTGATGAACCCGTGTGGTCGCGAGCAGAAGCTGCCAATAATTTTCGACAGCGAGAGCCGCAAGAAGGAGCACCGGCTAGCGAAAGGACTGAAATCCGGGTTCTTTATGACAACAGGAACCTCTACCTCGGAATTCGTGCCTGGGACAGTGAGCCTCGACGAATAAACGCGCGCGAGTTGGTGCGCGACGCGGATTTCAGCAATGACGACAAGATCGCGATCGTACTTGACACGTATCACGACCGGCGCAGCGCGTACCGCTTTACAGTAACACCGCTGGGTACTCAACAGGATGCTCTCATTACCGAAGACGGCTTGGGCGGCGATTACGAGGACGAAGACCCAACCAACATCTCCTGGGATACGGCGTGGGTCAGCGAGGCGCGGGTGGACAAGGGCGGCTGGACGGTGGAGATCGCAATTCCGCTCAGCAGTCTGCGATTCAAAGAAGGGCGCGACCGCTGGGGATTCAATGTCTCACGAGTCATTCGGCGAAAGAACGAAGAGAATCTCTGGAGTGGCTGGCAGCGCAGCTTCGCCCTGGAGCGCGTGTCGCAGGCCGGCGATCTGGACGGAGTAGGCGAACTGCATCGGAGACGTCTGTTCGAGATCAAACCATATGTGACTTCCGGCTGGCGCCAAGGCGTTGAGCGCATCGGCTATGCGGGTTATGACGCCGGGATGTTCGGTGCTGGTGGGCTCGAGGTGGCGAGAATCGGCGTGACTCCGTCGCTCACGGCTGAGGTGACGGCGAACCCCGATTTCGGGCAGACGGAAGTAGACGAGCAGCAAGTGAACCTATCGCGTTTTCCGCTCTTCTTCCCCGAGAAGCGCGAATTCTTCCTGGAAAATGCGGGCATTTTCGATTTCGGGCGCTCGCACTGGAACCAGTTATTCTTCAGCCGGCGCATCGGCTTAACCGAGGACGGGGAACCAGTGCCCATCGACTACGGCGCGAAGTTAACGGGGAAGACGGGCCGCTTCGACATCGGTTTTCTGCAGGTGCAGACGCGAGAACTGGGGACAATTGGCGCGAACGGAATTCCACGCCAGCAATTCACGGTTGGTCGGGTGAAAGCTGGAATCCTGAAGCGATCATACGTGGGCGCAATGGTCGTAAACCGGGAAGGCGGTGTGCCACACGACTATAACCGCGGCTTCGGGGCCGATACGACTCTGAACCTGACCGATCATTTCCATGTGATCGGAATCCTGATGGCGACCGCAACGCCCGGGTTGCATTCCGATACGCATTCGGCGCGCATGCAGGCCGAGTACAAGGATGACCTCTGGACTTTCAACGGTGTTGTCGAGGACATCGGCAAGAACTTTAACCCGGAGATGGGCTTTGTCGAGCGCACGGGAGATCGCCAGTATTACGGCGTGGCTGCATACAAGCCGCGTCCGAAGTTTCTGCCTTTCGTGCGGCAGATGCAGTTCGAGAACGCGATGGAGTACCACGAGAACCGGCAGGGACGACTCTCAACGCGACAGGCGGAGTTGAACTGGAGAACCGACTTCAAGAATTCGGCGGCCTTCGAGTTCCGCGCCGAGGACCTGACGGACGCGCTGCCGGGGCCCTTCGAGATCCGTCCGGGGATCGTCATTCCTCAGGCTACGTACCATTTCTTGCGTCCGTCGGTTGAGTACGTCAGTGATGCGAGCAAGCGGTTCATGTGGGAAGTGGAACAGGCGTGGGGTGATTTCTATTCCGGACAGCTGTATGAAACCGGTGCTGCTTTCGTAGTCCGTCCCGATGCGCATTTCATGCTGGAACTGACGGACCGTTTCAACCGCGTGCGACTGCCGCAGGGAAACTTCTCGACGAACCTGATCGGCGGGCGAATGAACGTGAACGTTTCGCGCAAGTTGCTGAGTTCGACGTTCGTGCAGATCAACAACGACGCCAAGCTCTCGAGTGTGAATGTCAGGCTGCGCTATATCTTCCGTCCGAACAGCGATTTCTTTGCGATCTACACGCAGACCACGGGACGCGGGTTGGAACGGGCGTCATACCAGTTCCAGGTGAAGATGACCTATTACTGGTCGAATTGACGAACGGCGGTTCCACATTTGGACGAATGGAAACCATCGACCCAGTAGTCCACACAGAAATCCACTTACCTCTGAACCGCGATCGATACCGGAACCTTTAGTTTTGGCACTCTCGCATCGTTAGTGATGATCTCAATGGTGCCGCTGTAGTTTCCGGGCGCGATCCTGGCCGGATCCACGGAAACGAACACCTCGGAGCGATCCCCTGTGGTGGCGCGACGCGAAATCATGCTGAGAAAAGGCAAATCGCTCGAAAGTCGCACCTGCAGGTCTGTTCGATCTCTGTCATAAACCACCAGTCTCTGAGTTAATGCATCGGCGATCTTGGTGTCGCTTATATCAGCCAGTCTGAGCCGTCCAAACTCCACCGCGGGAGGAAAAGTGTACACGTGGTCGCGGACATAGGTGTGCGCTCCCACATTCACGATCGGGTGTTCCTTGCTGGTTGTGTGGATGCGGATGAGTTCATCTTTCTTTCCGAGCTCCGCGTTTGGATTCATCTTCAGGAACAACCTGTAGCGCTGCCCATCTTCGATGGTCACGAGACGCAAGGTGAATCGATTACTGGAAGATTCCACGCTTTCGATATGTAGCGGGTCCGGTTGGTGATTGATAATTTCAAGAGACTCTTCTTTCAACTGACCTCGTTGCGAGGCGACATAAAACGCCGGCATCGGGGAGATCTCGACCGTTGAGATAATGTTGCCGTCAAATGTCAGTTGGAATTCAGGTTGTGCGGGATCATCGGTAGCAACCACGATCATTCCTTCGTAGAAGTTTCCAACCTCATTGGTATTAAGGGCGAACTTCAGTTTCGCCTCTCCGCCCGGCGGCACTGTTGGAACCATGTGCAGCAGCCTGAGCGGCACACTCATCGTGACGCCCTTGACAGTAAGTGCTTGATCGCCGGTATTTCGAATTAAAAATTCGTGTTCGACGACAGAACCGCGGAGTACCTTGCCAAATTGAAACGTAGTTTGGGGAAACTCAGCCTTGGGCCCATCGAAAGCGAATAGCTCTGTTGCCAACGTCAGAAAGAGGAGAAAAACCAGAGATGCTCGAGTAAGAAGTCTCATATGTATATGAAGAGAGGCTGTCGTGGGCAGTGAGGCCCACGACAGCGAGGTTGGTCTTACGGATTGCAAGTGTCGGTCGTGGGCCCATCGGGATTGCTCGGGTCCGGAACCGTGCTGGAGCAGGGATAGAACCGGAGTTGGGCAAGCCGCAGCCCGTGGTTTTCCCAATTCCAATAAAAGTCCACGAGTCCGTCGTCAAATAGCGGGACGCGTTCAACGGTCCCGTCGGCATCGATATCAGCATAAATGTAAAGCAGGTACTTGCTGACGTTCGTGAACTTCGAGGGACCTTTGGTTCGGGTCAGATTCATTGAGATGACGGAGCAGATCGGTACGTCAGGCTCTGCCGGGTCATAAGCGCAGGTTGTGACGATGTTGTAAGGAGAGTTCTTTGGACTCCCAAGCGCCCGAGCGAAGACGGAATACGTTGTCGTACCGTCACCGTCTACGTCAGGATTGGGAAGAGCGAACGAAGCTCCGTCAGCATCGGTGCCATTTCGATCCAGCACCTCAAAAGCACCGTCGGAGCAAGTGGCGGAATCACAAAGCAGGATCTTCGCCGTTCCCCAGAGAGGGACGAAGATCGTGTGGCCCTGGGTTCCGTCCATATCGGCTGTCTTGCCTTTATCAACTCCGATTACGTTAAGGTTGTAATGGGTCCCACTTGGCCCTCCATTACCCGTTTGTGCGACTGCGGGGCTGGCAATCAGCAGGGCAATTACGAGAAGAATCGCCCAGCCATGAATGCTTTTCATTGTTGCTATGTCCTCCTGAAGAATTGAAGCTGTATCGCCGCCTCGTGCGGAGGGATGAACAAAGCGCGCGCGTTGCACACCTTAGTGCTATTGCCTTTCAATTGCAAATGAATTTGTGGCCAGTTTGAAAGCGGCCTTCCGTAATCAGGAGGCTAATTTTTTTCCACGAAAACTTTTCATACACGCTGGAACAGGCATGGCATAAGGAATTCCCGGGGAGATAACAGAAAGGCCTCCCAACGACCACCGCAAAAACCCACTCAGGCAAGGAAAGCGCCGAGAAAGCCCGATGAAACGCGTAGAAGAAACGATTCGGAAGTAAATGAGCCCGCGCGCGAAGAGTGCAAAGCGTTGCAAAGAAGGAGTCGTGCATCGTGAGCGTGCACTCAGGAGAAATTTTCGAAAACGGAAGTAATATCCGCAACACGTGAATTCGCGTGCTCCACGTTGTCGCACTGGATGTACGCGAGAGGATGACAACGGGAATTCATTGGTAGCAGGTGGGCGATCTTCGGGCTGGCCGTGACCGTTCGCTGAAAATCGGGTCAGGATTCGAGGTTCATCTTGCGGAGCAGGCCGGTAAAACGAGGATCTGCGCGTAGTGGGTCGAGGAAAGGATAACTTTTGATGGGGATCATGATGGGATCGCGGTCTTCGATTGCCTGCTCCATCCAGAGAAAAGTCTCGTCGATTTCTCCCAGCCCAAGGTGGATGACGGCGAAAGATGTCGGTGACACGTATGTTTGATCCGCAAGGGAGTGAATGCGGTTCAGCAGCGAACGAGCTTCAGACGTGTTGCCCTCGAGGGCCAGGGAAAAGCCGAGCCAACCCAGCATTTGCGGTGCACCACCTGACCACTCCACAGCCAGGCGCTGAGCAGTGATCGCCTCCTGGAGTTTTCCCATGTCGCGGCAGATGTGGCCGATCATCATTTGGGGTAAGTAGTAGTCCGGAGCGAGTCCCACCAGGAAACGTGCGGCTGCCAATGCCCGGTCGTATTCATGCGCCAACCAGAAGAAAACCGAAACCCAACAGCGCAGCAGCAGAGAAAGAGGATCCAGCTGCAATGCATATTCAAGGTGGGTGATGCCCTCCGTAAGGCGACCTTGGGGCAGGAGTCCGCTTCCGGCATACCGAAAGCGGACAAGCGGGGATGACGGGTTCAGTTCCATAGCGCGATTTAATTCGCGTTGAACCTCGGGCCAGTTGTAGTCAAGCTGTTGGCGAAACTGCCCGAGCAGTCCGTGGGTCTCGGCCAGCGTGTTATCGATCTCGAGGGCCCGCAGGGCGGCCCAAAGCCCTGCCGAAAACGCCTCCTTCGGTGGTATGTACCCGAAAAATCCTGTCCAAAAATAAGCCTCACCCAAAGCGTCATAAGCGAGAGCGAATTGGGCATCGCGGGCGATGGCTTCTTCGAAACACTTTCTTGCCTCGATCAATTCCAGCGGTGTTTCCCTGTACATGTGCTGGCGACCGCGGAGATACGACTGGTATGCGAGTAAATCGCTGGTTGGCTGCTTTCTGGCGGGGTCTCCGGTGCCAAGCTTGCTGGATAGAGAAGGGATTTGCCTAGCGATGTCGGCGGCAATACGACTCTGAAGACGGAAGACCTGATTCATCTCGATGTCATATCTCTTCGCGAAGACGTGCACCTGGTCGCTGGTCTGAATCAGTTGCACATTGATGGCGACGTGATCGCCGTCGGTGCGGACACCGCCTTCCACGACGTGGTCCACGTGCAATTCGCGACCAATCTGTCCAACATCCTTGTGACTGCTCTTATAAAGCATGGCGGTCGTGCGGGCGATAACGGCGAGTTGCTCCGGCGCTAAGGTTGCGAGCGCGGTGATGATCTCGTCGGTCATGGCATCGCTGAAGTAATCCTGCGCTGAATCACCGCTCAGGTTTATGAAGGGAAGCACGACAACCCTGGTTCGCGACGGCAGGGGAGTCTCTTGCGGATGCGCTGGCACTTCGCGAACGGGCGCGATGAAACGATAACCCCGCCTGGGCAATGTCTGAATGAATCGGGGATGGTCGGCAGGGTCGCCCAGCGCCTCGCGTAACCGGGCGACGACAATGTTGAGATTGTTATCGAAGTCAACGAAAACGTCGTTGCGCCACAATCGTTGACGCAACTCCTCGCGTGTGACCACGCCACCGGGGTGCTCCAAAAGGGTGAGCAGCACCTGGAAGGATTGATCTCGCAACTTGATTCGGATGCCGCGCTTTCGGAGTTCGCCCGAGTCCAGGTCTATTTCAAAGGGATCGAAGCGGACGACGTTGGACATTGTCGCAGTCCTGCGGTAATCGCCGCGCCGAAAGCGTACCCCCGCGGGACTTTTCGGTCAACGTTAAACCCCGCTATGCCAATGATGAACGCGGCAAGGGCAAAACAAGAACTAAGCAAGGGAGTGTCTATTGCTATACGTCGCTGCCTGAACAGAATAGTTGCCACTGCCTGCAGTCAGCGAGCGATGTCGTCCAGACATCAACCGCAGAAGGAATCGACGATGAAAACGAGAATCACAATTGTTGTCGTTGCATTTTTGCTAATGACCCTCGGTCTGACTGGCCCGGCGGCGCAGGCTCAAGGGCCGTGCAATCTGAAGAGTCTGACGGGAACCTACGCGATCGCCGAGAAAGGATCAAGCGCGATCCTGGATCCAAACTCGGAGCCGTATCCGTTGCACTGGGCTGGTGCGTTATCGCCGTTCGTCGCCATCGGGGAAGTCACCTTCGATGGCAACGGAATCGGCAAGGGTTTTTACTGGATCAGGATCGGGTCATTCAGCAGTGGGCCTGATCCGGTGCCGGTGGAGGTGACGGTCACGGAGTTGAACGCAGATTGCACGGGCAAGCTACAATTCCCGTTCAACCTTTTCGGCAGCACATACACTGTCGAAGAACGTTTCATTTCTTTCGACAACGGTCGCGAGAGTCGCTCCATTCCTACGGAGACGGGTGTTCCTACCCTAACCTATGTCGGCGAAACTCACCGCATCGGCAAGCCCGGCGATCCGCCGAATAGTTGCGGGCAGCAGACCGCTCAGGGTAGCTACTTGTGGACCGTGGAAAACCTGGTGCGGTTTGACACCCCGTACCCTATCTTCTCTGACGCATTGCTAATTCGGATGAATGTTTCGATGACGGGTGAGTTTACGGGCACGCTTTACGAGAAACTGGGACCCACAGGCAATATCGAACTGCCCGTCTGGGGGACTACGACGGTTAATCCAGACTGTTCTTTTGTGTCGATTCTCAACATCGACTTTCCGAACTTGGGTATCACTGCAACGGCTCCCGTCCGCGGGGTTCTATACGACGAGGGCAAGAAGGCGTTTGGCCTGAACATGAACTCCGGTCCGATCGGGACGCAGTATTCGTTTGGTGAAGCCGTGAGAATCGGCCAGTAGGCTGGTGGCGTACTGTCTCACTCCTGCCCTATCCTTCTCGCTCTTGCGAGAGGGTGGGGCAGCCGCAGCGAAGAAGACATAGGGTCTCGCGACTCTCCCTCAAGAACTGGGGATCGGTTCATCCTCCCGATTGTGCTCACCGTGCAACACAGTTCCGAACAATTCGACGAGAAAGAGCACAGCCACAATGGTGGAACCCATGAGTCCGAGGAAGAACAGTGCCGTTAGACATGACCCAAGCAGGTGTAGCCACATAATCACTTAGTGTCGGTTTTGACGTTCATCGGCTGCCCGAAATTCCCGCGGGGCTCCACTTTTTACCACCACACGGAATTTAGTCTACCTTCGACCACCCGGAGCGACCCGCTCGATACAAAATGCTAGTACCTGCAAAAGGGAGCCGGGGCTCCACGCGGAATGTGAAAACGCGAGTTATACGGGCTAGTTCGCATGAACCACGGAAGTAAACGCTAAAGATTGTGGCTGGTGGGAGTCACACCACAATTCCTCGACTTCATTCGCAGCAACCCAAAAGACTACCTGAAGGACATGTCCGTCCGCGTTTTCCACATTAAAAAAGTTATTGACACACAACCAGTTAGGCGTAGGATGTGGTCCAAAGTGGTACGAAGTGGAGCAAGGTGGTTGGTCGTGGTGGCCGGTTCTCAGATGAACCAAAAAGTGGTCGACCAACAACTCGATGTCGAAGCAAGGCCACTGGGGCTCCTGGACAGCAATGGGTTCGAAAAAGCTTCAAAAGGGGCCGAACCAGCAAGATTGGCAGCTCTTGGACGAGCTAGCAAGTATGTTTCGCGGCAACTCTCCAACCCGGATCGACGAAAAGGGACGGTTGAAGGTCCCGGCGGACTTCAAGCGCGTGCTGGACGAGAAGTACAGCTCGCTGAAGTTCTACATCACGAGCCTGGATGGGAAGGTCGCGCAGATTTACCCGATGGAAGAGTGGGAGCGGATCGAGCAGAAGTTGGCAGCGTTGCCGACTTTCAATCCGACGAAGAAGAAGTTTCTCGATCGCACCAACTACTACGGGCAGGTTGTCGAGATGGACGGACAGGGGCGTTTGCTGGTTCCGAGCCTTCTGCGCGAGAGCGCGAACATTAAAGGCGAAGTACTCGTATTCGGGAACCTGACGAACCTGGAAGTGCGCAACGCGGAAGAGTTCAAGAAGGAGATGGAAGCGCAGCCGTTCACTCCTGAAGATGCGGAAACTTTGGGTAAGTTGGGCATCTAGTGACGGACGACAGCGACAGGGAGTTCGACCCCAGCGCTCAGAGGGGCGCGCATGGCAAAGGCAAGTTTGGCCATGTATCGGTTCTTTTGAAACAGGCGATCGATTTCCTGGCCGTTCAGCGCGGCGGGACTTATCTGGACGCCACGGTGGGCCTGGGCGGGCACAGTTTCGAAATTGCAAAACGCCTCGGCGCACAGGGTCGTTTGATTGGCTTCGATAAGGACACGCGAGCGCTGGAGTTGGCCCGCAGGCGGTTGTTGGAGCCTCCGCAGGAACTGCGCAGTGATTGGCCTTCCGTGACCCTGGTGCATGCCTCGTATGCAGAAGTTGCGACGAGAGTGGAGCCGGGATCGCTGAACGGATTGCTCGCGGACCTGGGAGTGAGCTCGATGCAGTTCGAAGACCCTGCGCGTGGATTCAGTTTTCAGGCGGAAGGACCGCTCGACATGCGGATGAACCCGCAAGCCGAGTTGACCGCCGATCAAGTGGTAAACCAGTTCGACGAGAAAACACTCGCCGACCTGATTTACGAATTCGGTGAGGAAAGGAGGTCGCGGAGAATCGCCAGAGCCATTGTTCGGGCGCGGCCGATAAGAACGACCGCTCATCTAGCACAAGTTGTATCGGCCGCGGCCCGGCCAATGAAAAGCCCCATCGCGAGCAAAAGCGGCTCGCGCCGGGGGCCCCGCAAACCAGAACAAGCGGAACGGCGAATTCATCCAGCGACATTGACTTTTCAAGCTCTCCGAATATTCGTAAACCGCGAACTGGAAGACCTGGGGGCGCTGCTCGAGGCAGCGCCCAAGGTGCTTCGGAAAGAGGGAAGGCTGGTGATGATCAGCTTTCACTCGTTGGAAGACCGGATGGTGAAAGATGCGCTGCGCGAGGGCGCGCGCGAAGGCACCTGGGAGGTGCTGACACGCAAGCCGGTCACGGCAGACGAGGAAGAGATCGCAGGGAATCCGCGGAGCCGTAGCGCCAAGATGCGAGCCGCGAGGAGAACGAGATGATTAGGATTTTCCAAATTGGTTTTGCGGTGATGTGGAAAATTCTGTGGGTAATGTGAATAAGTTCCAGGTTGTGGATCAGGTGGAAAGGTTGATGGTTATGTTTACCGGTACGACGATTGACGAGCTTCTGGATATGGTTCAGAAGGCTGAGAATCAGGCCGAGACCAAGGTCCGGCTGCAGGAGGAGATCGAAAAGATCCCGGTCCTGCTACCTCCGGGCCAGCAGCAGTTCTATCGTCCGTTGAATGCGCCGCTATTGATGGGGGTAGCGTAATGTCGGTCTGGGCTGTTGCCACTTCGAGTTTGCAGGAAGCGTTGCTCTCGCGCGTCAAGAGCGTTGCCGAGACGAAGTTGCCGTCGCGCGCCGCGGCGCGACGTTTCGTTCCCGGCTCGCCGGAAGTGTACTTTCAAAAGACGATCGATAACTCGCGCCTGGTGAAGATCGACGATCCTGGGCGGAAGCGCGAGATGCGGATGTTCATGATCGCAGCCGCGGTGGTTTTCGTTTTGTGCACGGTGTACGTGTGGCAGCATTTCCGGGCGATCGAGTACGGGTACAACATTGAAGCGGCGAAGGCGCAGCGCGACCAGTTGATCGAGCAGAACCGGGAGCTGCGACTCGAAGACGCTTCGTTGCGGAATCCAGAGCGGATCGACAAGTTGTCTCGCTCGATGGGGTTTGAAGTTCCGGCTGCCGGTCAGGTTCAGCAGATGGACGCGGCGCCTGACTCGAATGGTCCGGTAATGGCGCGAGCAGGGATTTCGGTCGTCAGCCTGTCGCAATAGTTTTGCCGGACTTCAACCAGAGTCTTAGGCGAAAGGATGGCGGTCCACAAGGTGGGACCGCCATTGGTATCTCAAAGGACGGGATGCGGTAACCCCACATCCGCTAACCGCGGCAGATGTGGGGCCACCAACAACATTCAAGAACTACGATCAGGGATACGGATGGCATCCACTACAGCAGCGAACGGAGCCAAACCAAGACTTTATCTTTTTGTCATTTTTCTTTGCTTTTGGGCCGTTGCGATCTGCGGACGGCTCGTCTATCTACAAATCTTCCAATACGGGTTTTTCGTTGACAGGGCTGAGCGTCAGCAGCAGCGTACGGTCGATGTCGCTCCACGGCGCGGAGTTATTTATGACCGCAACGGGCAGGAACTGGCGATGTCGATCATGGTTGACTCGGTGTTTGCGGTTCCCAGCGAAATTCCAGATCAAGCCTCGACGGCATCGATACTCGGAAGGATTCTGAAGACGGATCCGCGCGAACTGCTTGCGCGGTTGAAGGGGTCGCGAAACTTCGCGTGGATTGCGCGCAAGGTTGATGGCGATGTGTCGGCGCGGATACGCGCTCTGAATTTGAAGGGAATCTACTTCCAGCAGGAGCCGAAGCGGTTTTATCCCAACCGCGAATTAACCGCGCAGGTGCTTGGTTATGTCGGTCTTGATGACGAGGGGCTTGCCGGTATCGAGCGCGAGTACGATGAGCAACTGCGCGGCACGCCGGGCAAGATGGTGATCTCGCTCGACGCGCGGCGCAAATCGCTCGGCAGCATCGAAAAGCGTCCGGACCCGGGTCAGAACGTGGTCCTCACCATCGACGAGAAGATTCAATACATTGTAGAGACCGAGCTCGCCCAAGCGATGGCGGATACGCACGCGGCTTCCGGGACAGTGGTGGTACAAAACCCGCGGACGGGCGAAATACTGGCCCTGGCAAACAGGCCAACGTTTAATCCGAACATTTCAAAACAAATTACTCCGGCCGCGCTGAAGAACCATGCCGTAAGCGATGTCTACGAGCCCGGTTCGGTGTTTAAGACGGTTACCTACTCAGCGGTTTTCGAAGACCACCTGGCGAAAACGGACGAGATCACGGATTGCGATCCCGGGTACATCAATGTCGGCGGGATTCGCATACGGGACGCACACCACATCGGGACTGTAACCCTGGAGAAGGCGTACGCCGAATCGAGCGACGTCGCGGCGGTGAAAATGGGACTACGTCTCGGTCCGGATCGTTTTTACAAATACATTCGCGATTACGGGTTCGGGCAGCATACGGGAATTGAACTGCCCGGGGAGACGCGCGGGCTGGTGAAGCCCCCGAGCCGCTGGTCGGCATCATCAATCGGCGCGATGTCCATTGGGCAGGAAGTCGGGGTAACTCCGCTGCAACTTGCCTCGATGATTTCGACGGTTGCGAACGACGGGATCTACACGCCGCCACGGGTAGTCGCGGGATTGACGGAGCCCAGCAGTCTTTACCAGCAAATCGTCTTTCGACCGCCGCAACAGCACCGGGTCATCTCCACGATGACCGCGGCAACCATGAAGAGACTGATGGAACAGGTTGTGTTGTTCGGCACCGCGCGCCGCGCGATTCTGAATGGCTATACGAGCGCGGGTAAAACCGGTACCGCGCAGAAAGTGGATCCTGCGACTGGCCGTTACTCTCAAACAAATTACGTTGCGACGTTTGCAGGTTTTGCGCCGGTCAATAATCCGGCGCTAACCATCGTGGTGAGCCTCGACTCGCCCAAGGGCTTGCACCAAGGCGGCCAGGTTTCAGCACCGGTGTTCGCGCGGATCGCGCAAAAGGTCCTGGCGTACTTGAATGTTCCTCACGATGCGGAGATCAAGACCGACTCGCAGCGGAAAAGCATGCTCGCGAAGCTGAAGAATGAAGACCTAAGCGATGGCGACGACGAGCATGTTGGGGAGCCCCTGGAAACCGAAGCCGATGCGACGCCCAACTCAACAGCTAAGTCCGGCGGAGTTATGCAAGCCTCGATGAAGCAATCCGTTTCAGATGGTCCGCCGCTCCCGAACCCGAACCCCACGCCGGCGCAAGGCACGGTTATTCTTGACGCCGAAGACGGCCAGGTTGTTCCCTCGCTCGTCGGTATGCCCCTGCGGACGGCGGTGGCGAAGGCCCAGGAAGCCGGCTTCGAGTTGGCGATTCTCGGCAGCGGCATCGCGCGAGAGCAATCGCCCGCGCCAGGAACGAAATTGCCCATTGGGTCGAAGATCGCGGTGAGATTCACGAGGTAAGACGTTAGATTTTGGATTGTGGATCAAAGGGATCGTGCGATCGTGCCATTGAAGACAACGGATGGTTCGGAAGATCGCGGTTGGGACGATTCTGGGCGAGGTACCGGACCCTAAGTAACGATCCACCATTCACAATCCACGATCCACACGCATTTATAATTTCATGCAGATGAATTTCCAGCGCTTGTTGGATGGCGCCGAAGTACTCGCCCAGCAGGGGGACACCGAGATCACGGGTCTCGATTACGACTCCCGCCGGGTGAAGCCCGGCTTTGCTTTCGTCGCCATGCGTGGCGAGAGCACGGACGGAAATCGCTTTATCGATAAGGCGATTGCCGCCGGTGCTGTTGCGGTCGTCTCCGACTCGACGGCAGAATCGCCGCGCACGGGGATCGCGTGGGCGCAGGTTTCGCACGGACGCCGCGCTCTTGCTCGTCTGAGTGCGAATTTCTACAAACGTCCGGCGGAGAAGCTGCGGATCACGGGCATTACCGGTACGAACGGCAAGACCACAACGACGTTCATCGTCGAGTCGATTCTCAAGACGGCTGGACGCAAGAACGCCCTCGTCGGCACGGTCGAATATCACCTGCCGGGTGAAGTTCTACCAGCACCGCACACCACACCGGAATCGCTCGAACTCAACCAGATATTCGCGCATGCCCTGGCCGACGGGGCCACGGAAGCGGTGATGGAGGTCTCGTCGCATGCGCTGGAGCAGCAGCGGGTATATGCGATCCCGTTCGACGTGTCGATATTTTCGAACCTCACGCGGGATCATCTCGACTACCACAAGACAATGGATGCGTACTTCGCGTCGAAGCGCATCCTTTTCGAGGGGTGCGGAACCGAACCGCCGCGCGTAGCGGTCACCAATTGTGAGGACGAGTACGGACGGCGCCTGCTCGATTTCAGCAAAAAGCACAGTGAGGAAGTCTTCACCTATGGTCTCGACAAAGGCGATTTCCGCACACAGCGCCTTGAGATCAGCTCCGCGGGGAACCGATTCGACCTGGTTACGCCGACTGGGACGATTCCTGTGTTCTCGCCCATGCGTGGGCGGGTGAACGTTTACAACGTGCTTGCCGCGTCGGCCGCCGCTTACGCCCGAGGCTGTTCGCTTGAGGAGATCACGCGCGGTATTGGGGCGCTGGAGCGAGTTCCCGGACGGTTCGAAAGCGTCGATGAAGGCCAGCCGTTTTCGGTGGTCGTCGACTATGCACACACAGATGATGCCCTGAAGAACCTCACGGCGCTCGCGCGTGAATTCGTCGCCAAGGCGGGCGGGCAGGTTATCACAGTATTTGGCTGCGGCGGAGACCGCGATCGCGCCAAGCGGCCGATGATGGGCGAAGCCGCCGGGAATGGCAGTAATTTTGTCGTGCTCACCTCGGATAATCCCCGGAGTGAAGATCCGCTGGCGATCATGAATGATGCCCTGTTGGGCCTGCAGCGCACGCGCACGCCATATATCCTTGAGCCCGACCGCCGCAAAGCGATTGCGAAGGCGCTTGAAGAGGCGAAGCCAGGGGACATCGTGCTAATTGCCGGAAAGGGTCACGAGCGTACGCAGACGACACGAGAAGGCGTTTTTCCCTTCGACGATTTTACGGTTGCGAAAGAAGAGTTGAACCGGCTGGGGTACAGGAAGTAAGGAACGAATGAAGTTATCTCTCTTGCGGATTTCGGAACTGGTGCAGGCGGTGGGTGAGTTCGACGACAATGCCGTCGCGACCGGTTATTCCATTGACAGCCGCACCATCCAACCGGGCGACCTGTTCTTCGCCGTCAAAGGTGAGCGCCTCGATGGCCATGACTATGTCGAGGCCGCCCTGGCGGCCGGCGCAGTCGCGGCTGTCGTTCGCGAAGACGCGGCCGCACGGTTTGCGGCCAAGACCAACCTGCTGGCGGTTGACGATACACTTGTGGCGCTGCAGTCGCTGGGTGCAGCTGTCCGCCGCATCTGGGGGAAAAAGCTCGTTGGGGTTACCGGCTCCGCCGGCAAGACCACGACGAAAGAAACCATTGCTCACGTACTGGCTTCGAAGTTCCGAGTCCACAAGTCGCGCGGGAACTTCAACAACCATTTTGGATTGCCGCTCAATCTGCTTCAGCTCGAGCCCGAGCACGAGATCGCAGTCCTGGAACTCGGCATGTCGCATGCGGGGGAGATCACTGAACTTGCCCGGCAGGCGAGGCCAGACGTGGGTGTCGTGACGAACGTTGCTCCGGTACACCTCGAGTTCTTCGACTCGATCGCGGGGATCGCGCGAGCCAAGTACGAGCTGATCGAATCGCTTCCGGCACAGGGCGTGGCCGTTCTGAATGCCGATGACGAGTACGTGTCGCAATTCGGCCGCGACTTCCGCGGCAAGGTCGTCATGTATGGTATTCGCCGTCCCGCTGATATTTTGGCGCAGAAGATTGATGCACGGGGCACCGCTGGAACCGAGTTCGATCTTGTGGTGGAAGGTGTTCGGGAGCGCACCACTTTGCCTCTGGTCGGCGAGCATAATGTCCTGAACGCGCTTGCCGCGGTAGCAGTGGCAATGCAGTTCGGATTTCGACCGTCGGAGGCGGCCGCGGCTCTCGCCACAATGGCTCCGGTGGAAAAGCGTGGAGAGGTACTCCAAATCGGTAATAGCACGGTACTGAACGATTGCTACAATTCCAATCCGAAAGCCCTCAGGGCAATGGTAGACGCACTCCTCTCGATGCCGGCGAAGCGCCACATTGTGGTCTCTGGGGAGATGCTCGAGCTGGGACCGACGAGCGCCGAACTGCATCGCGAGTGCGGGCGCTACATGGCCGAACGCGGCGTTACTCGGCTTATCGGCGTCCGGGGCATGGCGCAGGCTTGTGTAGAAGGTGCTCACGAGGCGGGGTTGCAGGACGCGGAGTTCGTGGAGACGCCTGAAGAGGCAGGCGAACGT
Source organism: Terriglobia bacterium (assembly GCA_032252755.1). Taxonomy (NCBI): domain Bacteria; kingdom Pseudomonadati; phylum Acidobacteriota; class Terriglobia; species Terriglobia bacterium. The sequence continues at coordinate 48,551 of JAVUPY010000017.1, read as the reverse complement.
CTGGCTTCGGAAGTGCGCGAAGGAGACGCGATTCTGTTCAAGGCATCGCGGGGAGTGAGGTTGGAGAGAGGGCTTGAGGTGTTTAAGTCGCGAATGATACGAACAAAATGACGAATGTCGAAATGACGAATGAAATGCATTACGGCGAAAAGCAGTTCCATTCGTCATTCTGACATTGTCATTCCGACATTCTAGAAAAGGGTTTTCTTTGCTCTACTGGCTTTTATACGAATACATTTTCCGGCACTTCGGCATCGGGCCGTTCAGGCTCTTCCGATTCCTCACGTTCCGAACGGCCTTCGCCAGCCTGACGGCGTTATTCATGGGGCTGATCGTTGGGCCGTGGGTGGTGAACCGGCTGCGCGAGTTCCAGATCGGCCAATACATCCGGGAAGAAGGTCCGAAGGCGCACCAGAAGAAGGCTGGCACTCCGACAATGGGCGGAGTGCTCATTGTCATCGCCATCGTGATTCCGACGATTCTCTGGGCGGACCTGACGAATCGATTTGTCTGGATCGCTGTCTTTGCGACTCTCGCCTACGGGGGGATCGGGTTTGCTGACGACTATCTGAAAGTCGTCCACCGCCGGAACCTTGGCCTGACCGGGCGCACCAAGATGGCACTTCAGATCCTGTTCGCTGTCATCATCGGGGCGACACTGATCATCTACCAGGCTGTGGGCATGTACTCGACGCACTTGATTGTGCCCTTCGCCAAGAAGTTCCGGCCCGACCTTGTTTTTAGCTCTTTGCTCGATAAGCCGCACCTGTGGCCCATCGCTTTCCTGCCGTTTATTGCTTTCGTCGTGCTGGTAATTGTCGGATCGAGCAATGCCGTGAACCTTACCGACGGCCTCGACGGGCTCGCGATTGGGTGCACGGTGATTGCGGCTGGCGCGCTGACGGTGCTGACGTACGTCAGCGGCCATGCCGTTTTCGCCAGCTACCTTGAAATTCAGAGCCTGCCGCAAGTTGGGGAACTGACGATTTTCTGCGGGGCGATGGTCGGGTCAGCGATCGGTTTTCTCTGGTATAACGCGCACCCCGCGGAAGTTTTCATGGGCGATGTCGGGTCGCTCGCGCTGGGCGGAGCGATTGGGACGGTTGCGGTCATCATCAAGCAAGAACTGCTGCTGCCGTTCATCGGGGGCATCTTCGTCATCGAAGCACTCTCGGTCATACTGCAGGTGGGCAGCTACAAACTTCGCAAGAAGAGAATCTTCAAGATGGCGCCGCTGCACCACCATTTCGAACTGATGGGATGGTCGGAGTCGAAGGTGATCGTGCGCTTCTGGATCGCGTCGCTGATCTTCGCGCTGTTCGCACTGACGACCTTGAAACTGCGCTAATCTCAGGGCGCTCCCGGGCGCATTGAGGCAACCGGTTTTGAGCCTCAAACGATACACTTATAGGTTCTTACCTGATTGCGCCAATCATTTTCCGTGGCACAATGACGAAGGCACTCATGGACGTGCAAGGCAAACGTGTGTTGGTGGTCGGGCTCGGTAAATCGGGCGTTGCATCTTCTTTGTTTCTGCAATCGCGCGGGGCGCGGGTCACCGTCTCCGACGAGAAGTCACAGGAGCAACTCCGGACGGAGATCCCGGCGCTTCTCGACAAGGGCATCGTCGTGGAAACGGGCAAGCACGGAGAGCGGACTTTTCGCGAGCAGGACCTGATTGTGGTCAGCCCCGGCGTTCCGAACGACGTCCCGCCGCTGATGAATGCCCGAAAACTGGGGATTCCGGTTATTGGCGAGATCGAATTGGCGACGCGCTTCCTGCAGGGTCGCGTTATCGCGATCACCGGGTCGAACGGAAAAACGACTACGACCACGCTGACCGGCGAGGTGATTGCCGCGGGTGGATTCCAATCGCTGGTGGGCGGAAACATTGGCACGCCGGCTATTACGTTCGTTGACCAGTCATCGCCCAGCACTTGGGTTGTGCTGGAGATCTCCAGCTTCCAGTTGGAAACAATCGAGACTTTTCGGCCGCATATCGCTGCGATTCTCAATATCACGCCGGACCACCTTGACCGGCACGGCTCGATGGGGGCTTACATCGCGGCAAAGGCGCGAATCTTCGAGAATCAGTCGGAGAAGGATTTTGCCGTCCTTAATATGGACGACGCGACCTGTGTGACGCTTGTACAGAAGCTTACGCCGCAGGTCTACTGGTTCAGCCGAAAAGTAGAAGTGGAGCGAGGAACATTCGTTCGCAACGGGAAGATTATCTTTCGCGATGCGCGAGGTGAGCGCGAGATCATGCCAGTGGATGAGATCACGCTCAAGGGCGCGCACAACCTTGAGAACGTTCTGGCGGCGGCCGCGATGGGGATTCTCGCTGGAGTCGAACCGACGAAGGTCCGTCGGGCTGTCAAGGATTTCAAGGCCGTTGAGCATCGGCTCGAATACACTGCCACCATTCGAGGCGTGCAGTACTTCAATGACTCCAAGGCCACGAACGTCGATGCAACGATCAAGGCGCTCGAGTCTTTCCCCGGCAACATTCACCTGATTCTAGGTGGGAAAGACAAAGGCAGCGACTACTCCGTGCTTAACGATCTGCTCAAAGAGCGTGTGAAGCGGATTTACACGATTGGTGCGGCGGCGCAGAAGATCGAGTCGCAAATTGCCGGTGTCGAAATCACCAGCGCTGGAACTCTCGACCAGGCTGTCCGAAAGGCGAGCGAGTTCGCACAGGCTGGCGACATCGTGCTGCTGGCGCCCGCGTGTGCCAGCTTCGATCAGTTCCAGAGCTACGAACACCGCGGGCGCGCGTTCAAAGAAGCCGTTCATGCGCTGGCCGCGCGCGAAGCCACCCACGTAGGAGGTAAGTAGGTGGCCAAGCGCGTCAGCGTGGATCGGTGGCTTTTTGGCGTTACCGTTCTCCTTGTTCTCATAGGGCTGGTCATGGTTTTCAGTGCCTCGGCGGTGATTGCCAAGGACCGCTTCGGCTCGCCTTATTACTTCATGGTCAAGCAGACGTTCTGGGCGTTCGCCGGTATCGGTGCGATGCTACTGCTGATGAACGTGGACTACCGCAAGTACCGGCATCCGGCGTTCGTCTACTCGAGCGTGGCCATTACAACGCTGCTCCTGATACTCGTTCTCTTCCTCGACCGGTCGCACAATACGCATCGGTGGATCAAACTCGGCGCGTTTTCGTTTCAGCCGTCGGAGCTTGCGAAACCCGCGCTTATCCTTTATCTCGCGTACTTCCTGGAAACCCGTCTTCGCGACATTGAAGACTGGCGACGAACGCTGGTTCCGGCAGTCATCCCGAGCGTGCTGTTTGCGCTCCTGATTGTAAAGGAGCCGGATCTCGGAACCGCGATGGCTTGCTGCGCCATCACTGCCACGGTGCTCTGGGTCGCAGGAATGCACCCCAAGTATCTCGGATACGCCGCGGCTGCTTCCATGGTGCCGCTGTACTGGCTGATCTTCCGGACGCCGTGGCGCTACCAGCGTATTCTCGCGTTCCTGAACCCCTACTCGGATCCGCAGGGCAGCGGCTTCCACATGATCCAATCGCTGATCGCGGTCGGTACGGGTGGTTTTACAGGAAAGGGGCTGATGGAAGGGAAGCAGAAGCTGTTCTACCTTCCCGAGCCGCAGACCGACTTCATTTACGCGGTAATAGCCGAAGAGTGGGGGTTGATCGGATCGGTCATAATCGTGGCCCTTTTTGCGTTCTTCTGCTATCGCGGCCTGCGCTGCGCATTGAATACAAAGGACAACTTTGCGCGATTTCTCGCCGTCGGTATCACCTCCATGGTTGGTGTCCAGGCATTCTTCAATATCAGCGTGGTGCTCGGACTCCTGCCAACCAAAGGCATTCCATTGCCCTTCATTTCATATGGCGGGTCGTCGCTGTTTATAACCTTAGCCAGCGTCGGCGTTTTACTGAACATCACAAAACAGACGGACTAAATTGATGAGAGCGGTTCTTGCAGGTGGCGGGACGGGCGGTCACGTTATTCCGGCGCTCGCGATCGCCCAGGACTTGAAGTCGCGCCTGAGCGCCGAAGTGGTGTTTATCGGCACCGCGCGCGGCATTGAAACCCGGCTTGTCCCGGCGTCCGGGTTCGAGTTGCGGCTTATCGAAGTTGGGGCTCTCAAGCGCGTCAGCCTGGCAACCCGGGCTAAAACGATGTTCGCGCTTCCACAAGCTATCCTGGCCTCGTCCAAAATTCTCGGCGAATTTAAGCCTGACGTTGTGATTGGGGTCGGCGGCTATGCCTCCGGACCGGCGATGCTCGCGGCGACTCTGCGCCGTATACCCACGCTCATTTTTGAACCCAATGTTGTTCCTGGATTCGCGAACAAGATGGTTGCGCCGTTCGCCACTACCGCGGCCGTTCACTTCGAGGCCACATGCCAGTACTTTAAGCGTTGCGTTGTGACAGGCGTGCCGGTCAGGCAGCGCTTCTTCGAGATCCCAACCCGCGCTGCGAACGCTCGTCCATCGCTGCTGCTCTTCGGCGGCAGCCAGGGGTCGCATATCCTCAATACGGTTCTGGTGGAGGCTCTTCCGCAACTCTCCGCCGCGCTTCCCGGCCTGCATGTCGTCCATCAGACCGGCGAGAAGGAATACGAGATGGTTACCAAGGCCTATCTCGACGTGAAGATCTCGGCCGAAGTTTCTCCGTTTATCGACAACATGGCTTCAGCATTCGCCGGAGCCGACCTGCTGGTGTGCCGCTCCGGCGCCAGTACCGTTGCCGAAGTCACCGCCGCCGCGAAGCCGGCACTTTTCGTACCTTTTGCCGGAGCAGCGGACAATCACCAGTTCAAGAACGCCGAATTACTGGTTCGAAATAACGCCGCGGTTCTGATCGAAGAGAAGGATTTGAACTCGAAGCGATTCGCGGAAAACGTGATTGGCTTGCTGAAAGACCGAGCACGGTTACGGTCGATGTCGGAAGCTGCGAAGAAGCTGTCACATCCGAATGCAGCCGGGCAGATCGCCGAACTCGCAGCACGGATTGCGGGGAAGAGCAAAGCAGCGGTCAGCACTACCCAATAAGGATGTCCTCAAGTCCGGCGGGGCGCAGTCATCGCGAGGTACGTGCCTCTTGAGGGTTTGAAGGACCTGAAAGAACTATCCCACTTTAACGCCAAAAGAGGGCATCAGGATTGGCACCCAGTTTGTCTATCCTCAAATCAGTACGTTGCGCTCAGACGATCCACGATGAGTAATCCGAGTTGGGAGACATTGCCTGCTCCCAAGGTGAGCACCATGTCTCCTGCCTGCGCGTTCTTCGCGACGGCTTCAATGGCGTCGTCGAAGGTCGCGACATACTCAGCCGGACGGTTGCACTTGTCGCGGACTTTCGCTGCCAATGACTGCGCGTTCACTCCTGCGATCGGCGGCTCGCTTGCCGCATAGATATCCAGCATGAACACGGCATCGGCGTCGCGGAATGCGTCCGCGAAGTCTTCCATCAGCAATTGGGTTCTTGTGTAGCGATGCGGTTGGAAGACGACCAGTACGCGCCGATATCCGCATTCCTTCGCAGCAGCGAGTGTGGCTTTGATCTCGGTGGGGTGGTGTCCGTAGTCGTCGATAACGGTGACACCGGCTCCGGAACCCCTGATCTGGAATCGGCGGTCCACGCCGCGGAACTCCTCGAGTGCGCGGCGAATATGCTCCGGGCCGACGTCAAGCCCGATGCCGACGGCGATGGCGGCGGTTGCGTTCAGGATATTGTGGGCTCCCGGGACGCGCAGGTGGAACTCGCCGAGGCTGCGGCCTTTGTAGGTGACCTCGAAGGTGCTGTTCGGTTCTGCCTGCGTGCCGCACCGCGCGAAGGAAGAGATGCGGAAATCCGCGCCTTCGCCTATTCCGTAAGTGACCACACGCCGCTGTACTCGCGGTAGAAGCGCCCGGAGAGCCTCGTTGTCCCAGCAGGCGACGACCATGCCGTAAAAAGGCACTCGGTCTATAAATTCGATAAACGTATCTTCCACGTCCTGCATGTCACGGTAGCAGTCCATGTGCTCGCGATCGATGTTGGTCACCACCGAGAGGATCGGCGAAAGCTTCAGGAAAGAGCGGTCGCTTTCATCGGCTTCGGCGACCAGATACTGAGATTTGCCCAGACGGGCGTTGGAACCCATTGCGTCGACGCGCCCGCCTACCACCACCGTGGGATCGAGGCCGCCTGCGGCGAGCACGGAGGCAACCATGCTGGTGGTGGTGGTTTTGCCGTGCATCCCGGCAATGGCAATGCCGTACTTGAGGCGCATCAACTCGGAGAGCATCTCGGCCCGTTGGATGACGGGCAGGTGCAGGCGGTGCGCCTCGGCGACTTCTGGGTTATCTCGGGCTATGGCCGAACTCGTAACGACAACATCGGCTCCCCGTACGTTCTCCGCCTGATGCCCATCGAACACCTGCGCGCCAAGGGAGATCAGCCGAGCTGTTACGCCCGAGTGCTTGAGATCCGAGCCGGAAACTTTGTATCCGAGATTGAGCAGCACCTCGGCAATGCCGCTCATGCCGATTCCACCGATGCCTACAAAATGAATGCGCTGAATCTTCGCGAACATGAAGAGATGATTGTAAAGGATAAACACCAGGATTGACGCAGAACTGCTGCGGGGCCAAAGTTCCGTTTGCGTTTCCTGGTGGAATGCAGTATGTGTTTGTGGAATGTCCCGCGGCAAAACAGCTTCGTCGATGGTTACCGTGAAAGATATTTCGCGCGAGAGCGGATTCTCTGTGGGCACGGTTTCGATCGTCCTGAATGATGCTCCCCTGGCGCGCTACATTTCCGAAAAGACGAAGGTTCACATCAAGAAGGTTACCGAGCGACTGGGCTACAGTCCGAACCAGTTTGCACGCTCGTTACGTGGCAGCAGGAGTCACACGATCGGGGTCATGGTCATCGATGTTACCGACCCATTCTGCACCTTGATCGTGCGTGGCATCGAGAACGGACTTTTTCAGTATTCCTACCTTTCGATCTTTGCCGACGCGCATAACGATCTTTCGCGATTTGAGCGCTACCTGGAACTGATGTTGGAGCGCCGTGTCGAAGGGCTGATCGTGATTGCGAACTGGCTGGTGCTTGACATCAACCTTCTGTCGGACCTGGAGAAACACCGCATTCCGACGGTCATCGTGGCACGTGAAATCCAGCCGGATGCGATGAGTTCGGTGATCGTAGACAACGAAGCGGGCGCGCGGAAGGCGATTGAGCACCTGTACGAACTTGGGCACAGGCAGATCGCGTTCATTCGCGGGCCGAAGGCGCTGGAAGACAGCCAGTTGCGGTGGAATGCGGTGCGATCATTCGCGCGGTCTGTGAAGTTGAATATCGATTCCAAACTGGTGGTCGAGATATCCAGCGAGGCGGACCCGAATATGGTGTTCGACACTTCGGAGAAACTCACCGAGGAACTGCTGAAACGATGCCGTCCGTTCACGGCGCTGATGGCCTACGACGACATTACGGCGCTGGGCGCAATGCGAGCGCTGGCGAAGCTCGGGATCAAGGTGCCGGAACAATGCTCGGTGATAGGCTTCGATGATGTGGCGCCCGCGGCATTTTCAATCCCTCCATTAACGACCGTCCGGCAACCAATGGAGACCATGGGGAGCGCGGCGGCAGACCTCGTGGTCCAGGCCATCAAGGCGAAGATGGAAAAGCGGGAACTTTCGCTGGCGCACCGAAAACTTGCGCCTGAACTCGTGGTTCGACAATCCACGCGTCCTCTCGGATAACCTGCGTGTGTAACAATTTCTCTTGAGAGACAGGGTTTAGGTCTTTAATACGTTTCAATACAGGGTTATGGGCGGTGCGCTGAATCTGAGTGGCGCGACAGACAGGATTCTGGGGGACTGGACGACCAACGCCATTGTGTATGTCAGTTCCGGTATTCCGATTGCCTCGCCGACTGCCGGAGCGTTGAACATTGCAAATGGCGTTTCTTATTTCAATCAGAGGCCTGATCTTACCTGTAATCCGGGCGGGCCCCACACGGCGGATCACTGACGAATACTGTCACTACGCCCCGCCAGTTCCAGTTCGGAGTGCGTTTCATTTTCTAAACAGCCCTTCTCCAATAGGGCCGGCTTCGACCGGCCCTCTTTTTCCCCTCGCTTGCCCAGCAGCCAAGTAATAGCGTTCCCGGAAAAAAGAACGGATGACGCGATCGGTATTTCGAAGTTAAGAAATATCTAAACAGTTTGACACTTAACGATGTGATACGGCTCACGGTTTCCTGTACGTGAACAGTCGGATGATTGGAGTTGCCGGCATGTAAATTTCTTAGCCGGAGGAGCTAGAGATGCATTCTTACTATCGTTTTTTGTTGTTGTGTGCTGTTTTGATTACCCTGACGGGATTGGTCTTCGCTGCCGGCCCGCAGGATGGCAAGTCACTTTATCGAAGCAACTGCAAGGTTTGTCACGACAAGGGTTCGAAGAATGGGATGTACACGCCCATGACTTTGACCCAGGAACAATGGCGCAGGTTCTTTACCACCAAGCTCGCAACGAGCCACAAGACCGCGGTTCATCCCAAAGAAGGCAAGAAGCTGTTTGATCTCCTGACGCCAGAACAGATCAAGAGCATTCAGCGTTTCTGCATCGATCACGCGGCGGACTCGGAACAGCCCGCGACGTGCGGTTAGACAGCATTCTTCACCGTTTTCTCTGAGGAACGAATCATGCGCACATTCATACGCACATCTATATCTACGTTCATTCTGACTGCAATGCTCGCGAGTCCGATGGCGAGGGCGCAAGAAACCGCGTCTACCGGCCAGGACAATGCCCAGATGAAGCAGGAAATCGAGCAACTGAAGAAACAATTGGCGGCCATGGAAGAGAGGCTCGCCGCACAAGAGAAGGCCGCGCAGGACAAAGCGGCAGAAGAAGCGAAAAAGGCGGAAGAAGCAAAGAAAGACGACACGGTCTCCGCGACCGACCTCCAGGCCCAGGTAAAGGACCTCGATGATCGCGTCAACAAGACCGAGCGGCATTCCGCGCTCGATCGCCTGCAGTGGAGCGGCGATTTCCGGGTGGAATCGCACAGTATCTTCGGCCATGTTCCGGCGCATTACGACGGGATGCGGCTACAGAACATGATGGTGAAGACGCTGTGGTTTGGGGCCTTGAACGGTTATACGCCTGACCAGATGGGAGCAATTTTGAGCAGCCCTACGCTGCCCAATGGGCAAGTTAATACTCCAGCAAACTTCGCCAACCTGGTGAATGGGGCTGTCGCCAGCAATTACTCCTCATATCAGTATTTCGCCAACAACCTGCAGTTCAACAACGCCGATCCTAACAATCCCGGACTGAAGCAGATGGTCGGGGCTTTCTCGCCCCAGATGCAGCAGGCAATGATGCAGTACCTGGGGCAGGTTCCCGGAGTGCTTGTGCCTGGCTACTCGGCCGATACGAATGTCTTGATGACAAATCGCCTGCGTCTCAATTTCGATGCTCCGGTCTCGGATAACGTTACAGTGGGTGCCCGTCTGAGCATGTACAAGACGTTCGGCGACTCAACCAATGTCCAGGTGTTCAATGGCCAGGCAAACTCGCTCAACGTTGACGGCACTACCGCTCGGGTTCCGACAGGCGACATGGTGCGCGTGGAGCGCGCGTTCTTTACCTGGCACGACATCGGCGGCTCAAAACTCTACCTGTCCATTGGACGGCGTCCCTCCACGGATGGGCCACCCATGAATTTCCGGCAAGACGAACCGCGCGGCGGAACGCCCCCCGGCTCATTGTTCGACTATCAGTACGACGGCGTGACCGTGGGTTACCACATCACCGATACGATGACTGTGCGGGCCTGCTATGGCATGGGCTATACGGCGGGCTTCGGAAATGGCGACTTGCTGAAGAGCCCGGCTGATCGCGTCAAAGACGTTCACCTGTTCGGCGGCATGATCGACTTGATCGAGACCGAAAAGACATTTGTTCAGGCGATCTATGCTCACGCCTGGAATGTAACCGACGGTTTCGCCGGCACGATGGTATTACCCAATAACCCCATCACTGGCAACCCGGTGGGGGCTCCGGTCGTCATGCGCTACAGCCCCTCGGCCAACCTGGGTGGGATCAATCTGTACGGATTGACGATGCAGAAGCGCCTCGCTCAGTTCGATACTTTTGTGAGCATCAACGCCAACACTCTCCTTCCGAACGGCGTAACCAGTCCGTTTGGCGGGTTGGGATCAGATCCGTTCGACGCGAGCGCCACCAACCACTCCGGCTACATGGTGTACGCGGGCGTGCGCTATGCCTTCCCGCAGAACGATGGCCGAACCAAGCTGGGATTTGAGTACAACCACGGTTCCAAGTACTGGTTCAACTTCGCGCAAGCAGAAGACGACATCATTTCGCCGAAGACAAGCGCTCGTGGTGACGTTTTCGAAACCTATCTAACGCATCGCATCAACCAACGTTTCATTCTCAAAGCCGATTACCAGCGTTTCAACTACACCTGGAGCGGATCCGGTTGGCATGTGGGCGCGCCAAAGCGCCTGGATTCCACGCCGATGCTCGGATTCCCGACCTATGACCGGGCAGGCATGTTGACGGTCGGGCTAACCGCTCGCTTCTAGGGCGTTGTGCCTCTTTCCGGCGGCCGCGAGACATAACTGTCCTCGGGCCGCCGGGCAAGTACGTGTAGTTCAGACGGGACAGGCGTCCCTTTGAAGGTGAAGCAATGGCAAAAGGAATCTCACGGCGAAAGTTTCTCCAGGTCACTGGCGGTGTGGCCGGTGCGGCCGCAGCGACCTCTGCAGTTGCACAACCGTTTCCCCCTGGCTGGAAAGGCAACACTCGGGTCGAACTCATCCCAACGAACTGCGAGATGTGCTTCTGGCGCTGCGGCGTGCTTGCAGAAGTCAAAGACGGAAGGTTACTCAAGCTGCAGGGAAACCCCGATCACCCGCTTACGAAGGGCAAGCTCTGCGCGCGGGGAAACGCCGGTGTCGCACTGCTCAACGATCCCGACCGCCTGAAGTATCCGCAAATTCGAACGGGAGAGCGTGGAGAAGGGAAGTTTAAGCGCGTTTCGTGGGATGAAGCCCTCGACTTTCTCACATCGCGATTGAAGGATCTAAAGCAGAAGTACGGCGCGGAGAGCGTGGCTGTCTTTCCGCACGGCGTTGGCTCGGGATTCTTCGCTACTCTGATGAAGGCATACGGTACACCGAACGCGGCTGAGCCAGCGTTTGCGCAGTGCCGCGGTCCGCGCGATGTCGGTTACCAGCTGACTTTCGGGCGGCCTGTGAACTCGCCCGAACCGGTCGATCTGGAAGAGTCCAAATGCATCGTTCTCATGGGCAGCCACATTGGCGAGAACATCTTTACATCGCAGGTCACGGCTTTCTCGGATGGACTCGGAAAAGGCGCGAAACTCATCGTCGTGGACCCGCGCTTCTCCACTGCAGCTTCGAAAGCTACCTGGTGGCTACCGATCAAGCCCGGAACCGATACGGCGCTCCTGCTGGCCTGGATGAATGTGCTGGTCACAGAAAAGCTGTGCGACACGGATTACCTCGACGAGTACGCGGTCGGCTTCAAGGAACTCACTGCTCACGTGAAGGAATTCACGCCTGAGTGGGCGGAGACGATTACGGAACTTTCTGCCGCGCAGATTCGCGAAACCGCGCATGCGATGGCTGAGGCCAAGCCGGCCGTCGCGATCCATCCCGGACGTCACGTCACCTGGTATGGCAACGACACGCAGCGTGCGCGCGCGATGGCGATTCTAACGGCATTACTCGGAGCCTACGGGCGCAAGGGTGGAATTTTCCTGCCGACCAAACTTGCGCAGGGACGTATACCACTGCCACCGATGCCGGAATCCGAAAGGGGCCGTGGCGATCGCGTGGGAGATGTCTATCCCCTCGCAAGCGAAGAAGCGTACGGTCTCACCCATGGACTGATCGAAACGACCCGGACCGAAAACCCGTATCCGATCAAGGCCTGGGTCGTCTATGGCCAGAATATTCTCGAAAGCATTCCTACGCGGGCGCAGACGCTCGAGGCTATCAAGAAGCTGGAATTCATGGCCGTTGTCGATGTCCTTCCGCAGGAACAGACTCGCTACGCTGATCTCGTCCTACCTGAAGCTACTTATCTCGAACGTTATGACCCTCCTGCCGTCTCGACTACCGCGAAGCGTCCATTCGTATCTATCCGCCAACCGGCCGTAGAACCCATGTATGAATCGAAGCCGGGCTGGTGGATCGCCAAAGAAACCGCGAAGAGACTCGGGTTGCAGGACTACTTCCCGTGGACAGACCCGGACGAGCATCTGCGGAAACTGATCGCCCCGATGAACATCAATGAGTCGGAACTCAAGTCTCTGGGTGCAATCTCTTTTGACGGGAAACCGTATATAGAAGATCGCACTGAATCCGACGGTCCGCTCTTTCCAACGCAATCGGGAAAGATCGAAATCGTATCTTCGGTTCTCTCAGATCTCAAACTCGACGCGCTTCCGAAGTACGAACCGGTTCCCGATCCTCCCGCCGGGTACGTGCGCCTGATCTACGGTCGTGCTCCGGTGCACTCGTTCTCGCGCACCGAAAACAACGCATGGCTTGATGACCTGATGCACGAAAACCCCGTCTGGCTGAGTGCCGAGGCGGCTAACAAGTCAGGCTTGAAAGATGGCCAGGAGGTCATTCTAGAAAACCAGGATGGCGTGAAGAGTCCGACGGTCACTCTGAGAGTCACGCCCGGGATGCGCAACGACGTCGCCTATACCGTGCACGGATTCGGTCCTCAAGCGCCCGGCTTGAAGAAGGCTTACCAGCACGGTTTCTCGGACACGGCTCTCATGACGCGTGTTGCCATCGATCCTCTCACGGGTGCGACGGGCATGAGAGTCAACTTTGTTCGCGTAATCGCGGCAGAGAAGGGATAGGAGCAAACATGGCGCGATATGCAATGGTCGTCGATACCGAAAAATGCGTAGGCTGCCAGTCCTGCACCGTGGCCTGCAAATCGGAATGGGATGTGCCCAACGGCAACGCACGCACGCGCGTTCGTCCAGCGGGCGTCAGGGGCACTTTCCCGAATTTCAAGTCAACTTTTTACCTGTCGCAGTGCAACAACTGCGATCATCCCACCTGCGTTCCGGCGTGTCCCACGGGCGCGACATCGCAAGGCAAGGACGGCCTCGTTCGGGTCGACAGGCAGCTTTGTATTGGGTGCGGAAGTTGCGTCGCAGCCTGTCCCTACGGCGCGCGATACGTCAGTCCGGCGATCGACAAGGTTGATAAGTGCGACTTCTGCTCGTCGCGAACCGACCAGGGAATCGAACCTGCGTGCGTCGTTACCTGCCCGGCGAAAGCAAAAATCTTCGGTGATCTTGATGATCGCAACAGTCGCGTGTTCGATCTCGTCTACCATGAAGGCGCTCGCCGCAATGAGACCGCCGAGATCGCGATCGGCCCCAACGTCTACTACCTCGGTAAACCAGAACATATCGAGATGGGGTTCGCGTCATTCGTTCCACAGCCGCCGCGAACCGTTGCCGCCGGACAGGTCTGGGCCAAACTCGCGAAAAAACTTGTTTATCTCATGGTCACCGCCACGTTTGCCGGCCAGGCCATGGCATTCTTCCGCCAGCTGTCCGTTGGCGAAAAGCAGTTCGACGAGTAGGAGGCTTGTATGTCATTTGAGGCTATTCCCAACCTCCCGGTTCCGCTGACGGCAGAGCAGGCCGAAATCATGGCTCAGAACCGTATCAAGAAGCACCACGTGGCCATCGTGCTTCTGCACTGGTTCAACGCCATTGTCTGGGCTTTTGAACTGGCCACGGGGTCGGCGCTGATTGTCGCTCCATCCTACCGGTTCATGCCGCAGTGGTACCTAACGTTCATGGAAGAGCTGTTCGGCACTCGCGCCAACCTGCTGCGTGCGCATATTGCCTTCGGAATGACTTGGATGATCGTCTTCCTCGTCTATGCGATATTTGGCTGGCGCGATTACCTGCACACGGAAGTTCTTCGTAAGGAAGTCGGTCTGGACGAAGATGACTTCTCCTGGCTGAGAGTCCGATTGTTGCTCCTGTTGAACCGGACGAAAGAACCGCTACCACCCCAGGGCGCCTACAACGCCGGGCAGAAACTTTATGCGCTCATGGTTTACGTCATGATCCCCGTCATCATGATCACGGGCGTGGTCATGACTTTTCACCTCGGCACCGTTCTCGTGCAATGGGCCATGCTGCTGCATTTCCTGGCGGTGGGCAGTGTAGTCTCTGGTCTCATGATCCACGTTTATATGGGAGCCGTTTTTCCCGAAGAACGTCCGGCATTCTATTCCATGATCACCGGCATGGTCGACGAGCTCTATGCGTACCGGCATCACTTTAAGTGGTGGCGTGAGGTGAAAATCCTGCAACGGGAATGGGAGTGCGAACAGAATGCGCAGGCGAAACCCGAAGGGATCCTCCAAAGTGTTACCGAGATCATGGCGGAGAGCCCAACCCCGGAGGAGGGTGAGCGGGATCACAAATGATTTCCTGGTTCACAGGTTAAACTCCAAGCTGGCGGTATTAAGATGAATAAAGCTGTGAAAAGATCAAACGGACGGAAGCCTTTCGCGATTGACGACAGGATCTTCGAGCGACAGGCGGTCATCTGCAAGGCATTCGCTCATCCGAAGCGATTGAAGTTGCTGTCGCTGCTCAGCGATGGCGAACGGCCAATGTCGGAATTGCAGAAGGAACTGTCGCTCTCCCGCGCAAATATGTCGCAACACGTGGCTATTCTTCGCGCTGCCGGTGTGATCGATACTTACCGCAACGGGCAGCACATGTATTGTTTTCTCGCGTTTCCCGAGGTGAAGAAAGCCTGTCACCTGATCCACGAAGTTCTGCGCAGCCAGATTCGCGATCAGAAGAAGTTCGCAATCTAAGCATTTCCTGCAAGAATTGCGGACCTCTGGTTATTTTGCTCCGACCAGCGACGAATCGAGGATCTCGTAAGTCGTATGGATCTTCGCGCTCTTGCCGATCATCGCACCCACTGAACAATACTTCTCCTCGGAGAGGCGAATTGCATCCTCAATTGCGGATGGAGTGACCTCTCCCGTAATCACATGATGGATCCGGACATCGGTGAACACCTGAGGCGGATCAGCGGCCTGGTCAGCCTCACAGGAGACCTGGTACCCGGTCACCGTCTGACGTTTTTTGCGGAGTATGTTGATCACGTCAAATGCCGTACAGCCAGCCAGAGCAATGGCGACGAGTTCGATTGGCTTGGCGCCGGTCGCGCCCGCCGCGTCATCGATAATTAAGTGGTGTCCAGTGCCGCTGGTGGCGACGAACTGGCGCCCGGAACCTGTCGGCTGAGTAAGAGTAAGATTGCAAGAAACCATGAGAGGCAGTCCCTTTCCTATCAATTCACTTAGAATAAATGCAAACCCGCAGAAAAACGTTACCGCTCAGCTGAACCAGAGTCCAGAAACAGCGGCAACTCAATAATTTGAGGAGACAAGCCCATCAAGGGGGAAGAGCGTTAGCCCGCGTTAGTGCTGGACTTACTGGGCGGTAATGGGCGATTTTCGCGGGATCTAAGTTTGCGGTGTCTGCTGGTATCGCCGAGAAGAGGCGATGAGATCCCAGGGCCTGGACATGTTGCGAATCCAACAGGGTCTCAGCCGTTGAGGAAATGTCGTCGTATTAAGAAAGAGAACCCCACCGCCGCAGCTACCAGTAAAATGCCCACAAAAGTATTAGCCATCTCCATGTCGATGATCGTAGCGTAAATTGCTTGAGCTGTGGGTACAGGTGAACATAATCAGTTATTACTTTCGGGAAGCACCATTACCGGCCTCCTGATGGGGAGCACTTTCACCTCATGAGCACACAAAAGAAGAAATATGTGCTAGCGCTGGACCAGGGAACCACGTCGAGCCGGGCCATTCTTTTTGACCGCACCGGAACGCCAATGGCGGTTGCCCAGAAGGAGTTCGAGCAGATATATCCTGCGCCGGGACAGGTAGAGCATGACCCCGAGGCGATCTGGAATTCGCAGCTGGAGGTCGCACGCGAAGTGCTGCGCAGCTCAGGAATCTCTGCGGAAGAGATCGCCGCAATCGGGATTGCCAATCAGCGCGAAACGACCATTGTGTGGGATCGGAAGACCGGGAAGCCAGTGGCGAACGCCATCGTGTGGCAGAGCCGGGTGACCGCGCCGATCTGCGAGGACCTGCACCACGGTGGGAACGACGAGCTGATACGCGCGAAGACAGGGCTGGTGATCGATCCATATTTCTCTGCGACGAAGCTGAAGCATCTTCTGGATACGGTTCCCGGATTGCGCGAGCGTGCGGAAGATGGAGAGGCGCTGTTCGGGACCGTGGATTCCTTTCTTCTGTGGCGGCTGACGGGAGGGAAGCGGCACGCGACTGACGTAAGCAATGCGAGCCGGACGATGCTGTTCAACATTCATTCGTGCGAATGGGATGAAGAGCTGCTGCGGCTATTGGAGATTCCGCGGGTGATGCTGCCGGAGATTGTGGCGTCGAGCGAGGTTTGCGGCGAGACCGAGCCGTCGCTGCTAGGAAGTGTGATTCCAATTGCAGGAATTGCGGGGGATCAGCAGGCGGCGCTGTTTGGTCAACTCTGTTTCGAGCCGGGAATGGCGAAGGCGACGTACGGGACAGGATGCTTCGTGCTGCTCAATACCGGGTCGCGTGCGCCTCAACAGCAGGGCGGATTGCTGACGACGGTCGGGTGGAAGATTGGCGACGAGCTGACGTATTGCGTTGAGGGCGCGGTGTTTATCGCCGGCGCGGTGGTGCAGTGGATGCGCGATGGGCTGAAGGCGATCGCACAGTCGGCAGACATTGAGGCGCTGAGCAACTCGGTGGAAGACTCGAATGGCGTCTATTTTGTGCCAGCGTTCGTTGGGCTCGGAGCGCCTTATTGGGACCCCGATGCCCGAGGAATGATCATTGGGCTGACGAGGGAGTCGACGGTTGCGCATGTAGCGAGGGCGGCGATTGAGGCGATTGCGTTGCAGACGCGCGACGTCTTGCAGGCGATGCAGCGCGATGCGGGAGTCGGACTGGCGGAATTGCGGGTCGATGGTGGTGCCAGCCGGAATAACTCACTGATGCAATTCCAGGCGGACATCATGGACGTGAGAGTCCGGCGGCCGAAGGTAACGGAAACGACGGCGCTCGGGGCAGCTTACCTGGCGGGGCTTGCGACAGGATTCTGGAAGTCGCGGGACGAGTTGACGGAGCAGTGGAGCCTGGATCGGGAGTTTGAGCCGAAGATGCAACCACGCGACCGCGAAGCGCGATATCTGCGCTGGGTGAATGCGGTCGAACGAGTGAGAGGGTGGGCGAGAGCGGACATCTGAACGAGCTGCGCCACTATCTCGCACCGGATGCGCGATGCGAGGGGCCAGCGCGCAGTTCACTAGCGGACGAGGTATACGTACAAGGTGTTATTGCCGGAGCGGAGATCCTTGCCGTAAACGACGGCGAACCCGACATCAAGGACGCGGAGTTTGAGTTGGGCGCCGGTGTCGTAGAGCCACTTGCGCGAACCCAGCGCTGGGTTCGGGTCTGTGATCTTGCCGGTGTCGAGGAATGGGCCGAGCGTGAGGCGGAAAAGACCGGCGTTGTAAATCTGCTTATCGATTTCCCAATTGGACAGAAAATAGTTCCTGCCGAGAGGCGCGCTGCCTTTAAGGCCGTCTTTTGTTCCGACGTGTGCGCGGAGCATGAGGTTATTGTCGCGCTCGATTCCTAGCATGAATAATTCGTCAAACGGTACGTCGCCAAATGTGCGGCCATAGCTGACCTTGCTCTGCATCTCGTAATCGTCGCTGGTCGCACGGGGGAACCAGTGCTGCGAGGACGAGAATTGGAGCTTCGCAAAAGTGGAGTCTTGTGTGCTCCAGAACCGCCCTTCCTCGGTCGATGCCGACGTAGTGATGAAGAAACGATGTTCGGGCAGGCGAAGCAGGCCGTAGTTGATGCGAGCGAAGTGCTTGAGCTGGTTACCGTTCACGAAAAGAGATTGTGGCAGAGTTGAATCGACAGCAAGGTTGCGGAAATTGCGGTGGGAGAACTCGCCGCCGGTGGACCAGTTCCACTTTCCGCTGCGATACGAAGCGATCCCGGCGAGCGCGGATTCGCGGCGCATGTTGAGATCGCCAAGAGAGTCGATTGGCAGAACGGAGAAATTTTCGAGCGACCAGTTCTCGTTTCGGAGGCCGGTCGAGAGTCGCCAAAGCCAGCGTGGGTCGCGTCGCAGCGGAGCGGAAATTTCGGCGCTGATGCGGCGTTTGTTCTTATCCCAGCGGAAGAGAGAGTGGATGTTGATGGCTTCGCCGCGGACATTCGAATACTCGGGAGTGATAGTTTCGAAGGGGACTCCGCGAAATGTCGACAGGAGAGCGGACCACATGTTACTGCCAAAGCCGTTGAGTTCGCTGGCGTTCAGCGCAGCGTCGAATTTGCCGTCGTTGCGGGCCTCGAGTTGGATGTTGAACTGAGGAAAGATTCCGAGGCCGCCGAGGCGCGCGGTTGAGGCGAGATATTGGGGGCGCGTCATCATGCTTGCAGGAGCGAATGCGAGGGCGCGATCGATGAGCACGAGGTCTGTTCGAAGTTCAGGTCCGGTGCGGACATTTTGCAGCACTGGCTTTTGGACGCGGTTCCAGTACTTCAACGCGGCTTCTAGATTGCCGTCGAGAAAATAGAGTGTGCCGAGGAAATCATTGGCGTAGTCGTCTTTCGGATTGAGATGTAAGGCGACGAAAAGCCAGTGCCTCGCTTCGGAACGGTTCTTTTGTTTGAAGGCGACACCGGCGAGCTCTTCCGGGAAGCGCGAATCACGTGGGGCGAGCTTACGGCCCGCGAGGAAGCATTCGCGAGCTTCGGGCCATCGGTTGAGCTTGGCGAGTGCGGTGCCGTAGATGTAGTCGGTGTCGGCAGAGCGATTGGAAAAGGGCTGGACGATGGCGACGATTTCGGCCCAGCGCTTCTGGGCGAAGAGTTGGTGGAGATTATCGAGGTCCTGCCGGGCGGCATCGGAAGATCGAAAGATCGGAATATCGGAAGAGCGAGATGGGGGTACTTCGACTGCGTTACCGGACGGGCGTTCCTCTCGGGATGACGAACTCTGCGCGGCGGCCGGCACAAACGACGGCAACAAGATGTACAGGAGCGCTGCACTCAGGATTGAGGCACGGCGAGCAGCGTCCAGTTTCCGGTGACGTTCCACTCTTTTTCGAAGGTCCTTCGATCCAGCTTCTCTAGTTTGCGTCCGGCGGGATCATTGAACATTACCAGATTGCGGCCGGTGTCCACGCCTGCGACGACGACATAGTGCAAGGCTTGACTGTTCTCGACCGGCTTCAGCGCCACGATCAGCGGACGACCTTTTCGCAGGTGCTGATCGAGATCGGACCACGCGCCGCGAAAGACGAATGTTCTATAACCCTGTTGCTGCAGGTATCGCTCCATCGCTGAAGCGTAGATGCCGTGCGCTTCCGGCGAATGAATTTGGCCGAATATGTGCACCGCGTCGGCAGCTTTAGTCGGTTGCCGGCCTGACTGGCGGATCCAGTACTGCATCACCATCGCGATGGACGCGGCGCCGCACCCATCTTTCGACTGCTGGACGAAGGGAACGTCGAGCCAGACTCCGGTATCCGCAGCGGAATGCGTGAAGGCCGCGGAAAGACCCACATCTGCGAAAAGCGCGCAGATATGGGGCACCGAAAGGGTGCAAAAGCACAGGGGGACTGCAATTACTTTTGCTACCCGTCCGAGCATGACTTTCGCGCTAGTGGACCGCGACGATGATCAGGATCAGTGCCGCGATCGCGACGAGAATGAGCAGAAGGTCGTGATCGTCGATCCTGCCGGCGGCGAAATCGTTCTGCGCGTTGTTCGCGCGCGAGGCGAGTTGCGCGAGTTCGGCGCTGGAGAGAGAAGAGACCGCAGTCTTCACCTGCGCCGGATCAAGTTGCGCCGCCTTCATTGCTTTCTGCACCTTCGGTGCGGCAAGGGCGTTCGTCAGCTTGTCGATATTCTGCTGACGGATTTGTGTGGCCGAGACGGTTTCTTTCTGCAGGTCGGCCTGGCTTACGACATGGCTCTGCGCTGCAAGTTGCGGAACAACGAAGACCGCGAACAGGAACGTAGCGGCCACAAGCTGAAGATACCGCCTGTGGATGAAAGACATCCTACGAGACCTCCAAGTGAAAATTTGAGATGAGGTTAGCACAAATACCGCTGTGAAAAAGGGACCGGGGAGACATGGACTAAAGAGAGGCAATGAAAGTTTTACCAACAGAAAGCGAAAGCCTATTCACCACAGAGACACAGAGGAAGATGGGCTTAAAACCTAAGATCGTGAGATCCGATTATTGTGCTCGGTGTTCCTGTGTTTCGGTCGTGAATAGGCATTTATGCGTGGTCGAAGTCGATGTAGCCGTGCACGGGGTCGGTGTGGACAAGTTTGACGCGCAGGCGGTCGCCGACGTCGAAGCCGTTGCGGCCGTGCTGAAGCATGCCTTCGATGTGCGGTTGGAAGGCTCGCACGAAGGTGCCCTTCGGGCCCGCACCGGTAACGATGGCATTGAAGGTCTCTCCCACCCGATGGCTCATCGCGACCGCGGCGATTCGCTTACCCATTTCGCGCTCGACTTTACGCGCAGCGTTTTCCTTTTGCGTGCAGTTCTGCGCGATGGTATTGAGTTCGGTATCGGAGTAGGGGCCGTTTCGTTTCGCGAGCTTGGCCTTAATAAGACGCTGGGTAACGACATCGGCGAAGCGGCGGTTGGGCGCGGTGGAGTGGGTGTAATCCTGCACGGCGAGGCCAAAGTGGCCTTCGCCGGTGTCGCCTGGAGGCTCGAGGACGTATTCGCCGGGGCCCATGAGTTTCACGACGATGAGGGAGACTTCAGGGAAGCGGTCGGGATCGGCGGCTTTTTGCTTTTCGAGAAAATCGTTGAGCGCCTTGGAATCAGGGGTGGCGGGCAGATGACCGCCATGCTGGGCGGCGAGTTCGACGATACGGTCCCAGCGCAGGGGTGTTCTCACGATGCGGCGAATTGAGGAGACGTCGAGGAGGTAGCGCGCGACCGCGCCATTGGCGGCGATCATGAAATCTTCAATGAGGTCGGAAGCACGATTCTTTTCCTGCTGAGCTACGTCAACAACCTGGTCTCCGTGAAACACGGGTTGGAGTTCTGTGCTCTCGATATTGAGCGCACCGTGACGATAACGCTCGCTCTTGAGCGCCTGCGCGGCGCGGTCCTGCAGCTTGATCTGCTGCTGAATTTCAGGTGAGTTGGCGATGCGTTCGGGCGGTCCGGAGTGGCCTTCGAGCCAGGCTCCGACCGCGCTGTAGGCGAGTTGCGCCTTATTGCGAACGATGGCGCGATAAATATTTCCGGAATCGACGCAGCCCTGCGTGTCGACGACGTACTCAGTCACGATCGCGAGACGGTCCTGGTCCTGCAGAAGGGAGCTTGCGGCGGTGGAAAGCTGCTCAGGAAGCATGGGGAAGATGCGCACGCCGGTGTAAACGGTGGTGGTTTCGCGGGCGGCGTGCTGATCAATGGGAGTAGCGCGCTTCGCGAAAGTATCGACGTCGGCGATGCCGATCATTACCTTGATCTTTCCGTCGCCAAGGTCTTCGGCAACTTCGATCTGGTCGAGGTCCCTGGAGGTGTCGTTGTCGATTGACGACCAAGGCTGGTTGCGAAGATCGCGGATGTCGGTCGAGGGAGAGATCTGCGGCGGGTGTGCGTTCAAAGAATCAAGTTGTTGCTGCACTTCAGGCGGAAAATCGGGCTCGAAGCCGTGTTCGAGCATGGATTGGAGGGCAAGGGACTCGAGATCGACGTGGTGGTTAGGGCTGTGCATAAGAAAGGGAGAAGGCTAACACAATCGCGCAGTCGATTCACCACAGACGCAAAGAGCAGAAAGCAGCTACCGGAACCACAAGGACCAGACGGTGTCGACGAGGGTGTGGGTGGTGGCGGAGGCGAGGATTTGGCGGCGGGAGCGCCAAGCGCGTCCGTAGAAGATTCCGGCGATAAAGGCGAGGATGACGTAGCGCCAGTTGAAAATGGCTCCCTTTGGGTAATGGGAAAGGCCGAAAAGGACGGAGGCGGTAAAGAGCGCGCGGGTGCGGCCCATCCAAGGTTCGAGAAGATTCTGGAGGATACCGCGGAAAAAGAGTTCTTCGGGGATAGCGGTGAGGAGAAATGTGACGAGCAGAGCGCCGATGATTTCGATCGCGTTGTGCACGCGCGGGAAGAAGCGGATGAAGTGAAGCACGAGGCCCAGACCGATCCCGATGGGCGCGAAGAAACACCATTCACGGAGACCGATTGCGAAAGGAATCAAACCGCGCCACGCTTTCGCACTGGACTGCGCGCGAGAAGGGTCGCCTGAGTCAGTGGGGACGAAGGAATAGCCGATACCCTCAAGGCGTCGATTCACGATGTACACGTAAAGGGCGACATCGGCGAGATAGAGCTTGGGGAGGCTGCCGAGGCCGGGATAGGGCCATGCGCCGCCAACAGCATGGGTTTCGAGAATGAGGGCGAGGGCGAGAAGAACGACGACATCCTGCAGTGTGAGTTTTTGCGGCAGGCGTGAAAATTCGATGATTGCGGCAGTAGCTACAGGGATGAGCGCGAGTGAGATGAAGTAGATCCAGTGGAATTCGTGGCGGGGGATCGAAAAGATGAGATAAGGGACCGCGAGAGTGGCAGGGACCAATACGCGGAGTGCCACCGGCTTTATCTTTGCCAGTGGTTCACCGAGCCCGAAGCCGAAGAACCAAAGCGGAACGAGCAGCAGGGCGAAGCAGATGAATGCGGGCGCAATGTGTCCGCCGAGGGTTTGGGAAATGCGGAAGGCGTGAACTTCCACCCAGAAGCCCTCAAGGAGCAAAGCGAATACGAGGACGCCAAGAAAGGGGCGTGTCATCGAGCGATCCAGCGATCGTGCCATCGTGAATCGGGTCATCGGCCAATGGTAAATCTGTTAACGAAAAACACTGATTCGAGCTGACCGAAGTGTTCAGAATCTTATCGCAGCAAGCTAGTTGCTCCTGGTGGCAGATTCGGGGTCGGGGTGAAAGTCGGCGAGGGAGAGTTCCGCGAGTTCGCCGATCCGCTCGATGCGAAGGTCCCCTTGCGGGTATTGGGCGAGGTTCTGGGGATTGTGGGCATAGTGTCCCTGGTCGACGGAAACCGTGGTGACGCGCTCGCGCCATTGTCGCTTCATGGCGTCGAGGATGCGGAGCTTGTCATCGATCATCACGTAGTGCTCGCTTGGGAAATGATGTTCGACCTCGTCGAGCATCTGCTCTTTGTGGATGTAGACGAGGAAGTTGTTGTGGACAGCTTCGGCAAGGCCGGAACGGTGGACCTTCCAGGGCTGGAAGACGGCGTCGCCATCGCTGAGGATGACCGCGGGCCCCCATTTGTGAACGTGCTCGATGGCATCGATGGAGCCCGGGTAAAGGCGATTGGCAAATGGATATTCGATGAGGTACTTGGAAACTTCAAGAATGCCTTCGTCGCGGGGGTGCGCGACGCGAAAGCGTTGGAGAGAGCCGAGGTAATCCACATAGCCGAGTTCGGACCGGAGCTGTTCGAGGATTTCCCAGTAATGCTGCTGGCACTCAGCCCCCACTTTGGTGGTGATGTGGTCGCGCAGGTTCTCCTGGATGCGGTCGTTGTCGAGCAGTGTGTTATCGACGTCAAATAAGAAGACGATTTTGTGTTTCAGCAAGGGTGAGTCTCCGCAACAGAAATATACGCTGAGCGCAAAGGCCGAGGCTCGGGGATTTTAAGCGAATCGAAGAACCGAACACCGATTACAAAAAATTCCACTTATGGGCAACTTCGGGCAGCAGAACTGCTTCTCACTCGCGGTGTGGTCCGCCTTTTAGTTCCTCCCTGCAAGCGGTTTGTTAAGTGTCACGAGGGGTTAAACGCGCCCGGACTGCGCTCAAATTCGCTTTTCTGATGTCTGCAAGCCCTTTGGAAGCCCGCGTCTGCGACAAACGCGCAGATCTGGGTCACGAAGGGACCCTGATTGGAGACGCGCTCACCCTATGGCTACCCAAGAAGTGCCTTCGAAACTCAAGAACAACGATCTTCTGGACACCTCGGAACTCCTGACAGTTCTTAACTCATACAAAAACGGGGATTTTAGCGCCCGAATGGCGCCGGACAAGGTGGGAGTGGCCGGAAAGGTGGCCGACACTTTGAACGAAATTCTGGAGCGCCAGGAGCGACTCGCCGGGGAGATTGCCCGCGTGTACGACGCCGTGGCACGCGAGGGCCGGATCAATACGCGGATTTCATTGCCGACGGCGTCGGGATCGTGGGCGACGTCGGTCAACTCGGTGAACCAGTTGATCACCGACCTCGTTCAACCAACGGCCGAGATGGGACGCGTGATCGGTGCGGTCGCCAAGGGAGACCTCGGGCAGCGCATGACGCTGGATGTCGACGGCAAGCCGCTTTCGGGTGAGTTCCTGAAGACGGCCAAACTGGTGAACACGATGGCGGAGCAGTTGAACGGGTTCGCCAACGAAGTGACGCGCGTGGCCCGCGAGGTGGGAACCGAAGGAAAGCTGGGCGGACAAGCGAAAGTGAAGGGCGTCGCCGGTGTATGGAAAGACTTGACGGATAGTGTGAACTCCATGGCCGGCAACCTGACCAACCAGGTGCGAAACATCGCCGAGGTAACAACAGGCGTCGCTAATGGCGACTTGTCGAGAAAGATCACGGTCGACGCCCGCGGCGAAATTTTGGAACTCAAGAACACGATCAACACGATGGTGGACCAACTGAACGGGTTCGCCGGTGAAGTGACGCGCGTGGCACGCGAAGTAGGAACGGACGGAAAGTTGGGCGGCCAGGCGAATGTGCGTGGAGTCGCTGGTGTGTGGAAAGACCTGACAGACAGCGTGAACTCGATGGCGCGCAACCTGACAGGGCAGGTGAGAAACATTGCGGAAGTAACGACGGGCGTGGCCAAAGGCGACCTCTCGACGAAGATCACCGTCGATGCGCAGGGCGAAATTTTGGAACTCAAGAACACGATCAACACGATGGTAGATCAGCTCAATGCGTTTGCAGGCGAAGTAACGCGCGTGGCACGCGAAGTAGGTACTGACGGGAAACTGGGCGGCCAGGCAAATGTGAAAGGCGTCGCCGGTGTCTGGAAAGACCTGACGGAGTCGGTGAACTCGATGGCCGGCAACCTCACGGCCCAGGTGCGAAACATTGCACAGGTTACGACTGGCGTCGCCAACGGCGACCTCTCACGAAAGATTACGGTCGATGCTCGTGGCGAAATTCTTGGGTTGAAGGACACGATCAACACGATGGTGGACCAGTTGAACGGGTTCGCCGCGGAAGTGACGCGCGTGGCACGCGAAGTAGGTACAGAAGGGAAACTGGGTGGCCAGGCGAACGTCAAGGGGGTGGCCGGTGTATGGAAGGACCTGACCGAGTCGGTGAACTCCATGGCAGGCAACCTCACCAGCCAGGTGCGGAACATAGCGCAGGTTACGACGGGCGTTGCCAAAGGCGACCTGTCGACGAAGATCACGGTCGACGCTCAAGGTGAAATCCTCGAACTGAAGAATACGATCAACACGATGGTGGACCAGTTGAACGGGTTCGCGGCCGAAGTGACGCGCGTGGCTCGCGAAGTAGGGACCGATGGAAAGCTGGGTGGCCAGGCCGATGTGAAGGGCGTCGCCGGCGTATGGAAGGACCTGACGGAGTCGGTGAATTCCATGGCGCGCAATCTGACGAACCAGGTGCGAAACATCGCGGAAGTGACGACAGGCGTCGCCAAAGGCGACCTGTCGACGAAGATCACCGTCGATGCTCAGGGCGAAATTCTCGAGTTGAAGACGACGATCAACACGATGGTGGACCAGTTGAACGGGTTCGCGGCCGAAGTGACGCGCGTGGCTCGCGAAGTAGGCACCGACGGAAAACTAGGCGGCCAGGCTGATGTGAAGGGCGTCGCCGGCGTGTGGAGAGATCTCACCGAATCGGTGAACTCAATGGCCGGCAACCTCACGGGCCAGGTGCGAAACATTGCCCAGGTGACAACAGGCGTCGCAAACGGTGACCTCTCACGGAAGATTACCGTGGACGCGCAGGGCGAAATTCTCGAGTTGAAAAACACCATCAACACGATGGTTGACCAACTCAACGCCTTCGCCGCCGAAGTGACGCGCGTGGCGCGTGAAGTAGGAACGGAAGGAAAGCTCGGTGGTCAGGCGAATGTGCGCGGCGTTGCGGGTGTGTGGAAGGAGTTGACCGAATCGGTGAACTCGATGGCGCGCAACCTGACGAACCAGGTGCGTAACATCGCTTCGGTGACGACGGGCGTCGCGAAGGGCGATCTTTCCAACAAGATCACGGTCGACGCGGAAGGAGAAATTCTCGAACTGAAGAACACGATCAACACGATGGTGGATCAACTGAACGCGTTCGCGGGCGAAGTGACGCGCGTGGCGCGTGAGGTGGGTACCGACGGAAAACTCGGCGGCCAGGCCGACGTGAAGGGCGTCGCCGGTGTGTGGAAGGACCTGACGGAGTCGGTGAACTCGATGGCCGCCAACCTGACCACCCAGGTGCGCGGCATCGTGCGGGTCGTGACTGCGGTCGCTAACGGCGACCTGAAGAGAAAACTGGTACTCGAAGCGAAGGGTGAAATCGCCGCGCTGGCGGACACGATCAACGAAATGATCGATACGCTGGCGACTTTCGCCGACCAGGTGACGACGGTGGCCCGCGAAGTGGGAGTCGAAGGGAAGTTGGGCGGTCAAGCACGCGTGCCGGGCGCCGCGGGCATCTGGAGCGACCTTACCAACAACGTGAACCAGTTGGCCGCCAATCTCACCACGCAGGTGCGAGCCATCGGCGAAGTCGCAAGAGCCGTGGCAAAGGGCGACTTGGCACGGTCGATTTCGGTCGAGGCGCAAGGCGAACTCGCGGCCCTCAAAGACAACATCAATGAAATGATTTTGAACCTGAAGGACACCACGCGAAAGAACACAGAGCAGGACTGGCTCAAGTCCAACCTCGCGAAGTTCACCCGCATGGTGCAGGGCCAGAAAGACCTGGTCACGTTCGCCAAGCTGGTGCTCTCGGAACTGGCTCCGCTGGTGGGCGCGCAGCACGGCGTCTTTTACCTGAGCGATACCGATGGCGACAAGTCGGTAATGAAGATGTTCGCCAGCTACGCCTTCCGCGAGCGCAAGGGGATTTCCAATCGCTTTGAGCTTGGCGAAGGGCTGGTAGGACAGTGCGCACTGGAGAAGGAGCGAATCCTGATCACCGAGGTCCCAAACGATTACATCAAGATCAATTCGGGGCTCGGTGAGGCAACGCCGCTGAATGTGGTCGTGTTGCCGGTGCTGTTTGAAGGCGAGGTCAAGGCGGTTTGCGAACTGGCCTCATTCCAGAATTTCAGCACCATTCACCTCGCACTGCTGGATCAACTGACCGAATCGATAGGTATCGCACTGAACACGATTTCGGCAACGAAGAGAACGGAAGAGCTGCTGAAAGAGTCGCAGGCACTCGCCGAAAAACTTCAGACGCAGCAGGAAGAACTTACGAAGACGAACCGGCGGCTGGAACAGCAGGCAGCGACGCTGCAGAACTCGGAAGACCTGCTTCGTACCCAGCAGGAACAGTTGCAGAAGAAGAACGAGGAACTCCAGGAGAAAGCCGTTCTACTGGCAGAGCAGAAGTCGGAGGTCGAAGACAAGAACCGCGAGGTGGAGCACGCGCGGCGTGCGCTGGAAGACAAGGCGCAGCAACTCGAACTCACTTCGCGCTACAAATCCGAATTCCTCGCCAACATGTCACACGAGTTACGTACTCCGCTGAATAACCTCTTGATCCTCGCGCGGATGCTTTCGGAGAACTCGGAAGGCAATCTGAACGACAAGCAAGTGAAGTATGCAGAGACAATCCATGCCTCGGGGCAGGACCTGCTGGTACTGATCAATGACATCCTCGATCTTGCGCGAATCGAGTCGGGGAACATGCTGATCGAGCTGACGGATGTTTCGTTCCAGGAGATTCTGCAATCGACGGAGCGCATGTTCCGGCACGTTGCGGATTCGAAAAAGCTGGAGTTCAAGGTCGAACTACATTCCGAGCTGCCGATGAGCATCAATACCGATCCTTCACGTTTGCAGCAAGTGATAAAGAACCTGCTGGCAAACGCTTTCAAGTTCACCGAGCACGGTTCGGTGAAGTTGAAGATCGGACCGGCGGAAACCGGGTGGACGCAGGGCCACAAGCAACTGGACGTAGCCGAGAACGTGATTGCGTTCTCGGTGCACGACACGGGAATCGGGATTCCGACCGAGAAGCAGCGGCTGATCTTCGAGGCCTTCCAGCAGGCCGATGGCACGACCAGCCGTAAGTACGGCGGCACCGGCCTGGGTTTGTCGATCAGCCGCGAGATCGTGCGGTTGCTCGGCGGCGAAATCACGCTGCAGAGCGAAGTTGGGCGGGGAAGCATCTTCACCGTTTATCTGCCGGCGAAGATAGCTGCGCCCTCGAGCGTCGTGAAGGCGCAGCACAGAGAACCAACGCCGATTCGGACCGCGGTGCCATCGGAAACCGAGCCTACGACTGCGGTATTGAATGCAGAGTTGCGGGCCGATCTGCACGGCCAACTGCAGGAATTCGACGACGACCGGAACAGGATTCGTCCGGACGACAAAGTTGCTCTCATCATCGAGAATGACCTTACGTTCGCATCGCTGCTGCTGGAGGTGATACGCAATCGCGGAATGAAAGGCGTGATTTCGACGCGCGGCGTTCACGCGCTGAACCTGGCGCGCGAACTGAAGCCGACGGCGATCACGCTCGATATCCTGCTGCCGGATTGTTCCGGATTCTCTGTGCTGGAGCGACTCAAGCGCGATTCGCACACCAGTCACATTCCCGTGCACGTAATCTCCATCGCCGAAGAAAAGACGCGTGCACTCGCGCTCGGGGCGGCTTCGTTCACGCAGAAGTCGTCGGGGGCGCAAGTTCTCGGCTCGGTCGTGGACCGGATTCACCGCACCATCGAGGAGAAGGACCGGCACGTCCTCGTGGTCTCCGGCAATGAGGCCCAGCGGGAGGAAATTGTGGAGTTGCTCGATGACGCCATAGTCCACTGCTATCCGGCCTCGAACATTGCAGATGCAGTGGGAGCATGCGCCATGCAGCAGTTTGATTGCGTCGTTTCGTCGCCGAACTTTGAGGATGGAACGGTCGCAGATCTGATTGAACGCACGCAGGTGCTCTACCGGGAAAACTGGCTGCGGGTGATTGCGTACGCGCCGGAGCCAATGCCGTCCGGAATAAGCGGACGGTTGCAAGTACTCTCAGATAACGTCGTGGTTCGCACGACAACCTCGCCGAGCGAACTACTTGAAGTGGCTTCCATTTTCCTGCATCGCCATGAGTCGCAGCTTTCGGAGCAGAAGCAGAAGATGCTGCGGCAGGTCCGCATCAAGGACCCAAAACTGGCCGGCCGACGAGTCCTCATGGTCGATGACGATGCAAGGAATATCTTCGCCGTTACCAGTGCGCTGGAGACCGCACAGGTAGAGGTGGTTTACGCCGAGAACGGGCGCGTGGCACTCGAACGGCTTCAGGACACGCCGGGGATCGACCTGGTGCTGATGGACATCATGATGCCGGAGATGGATGGCTACGCGGCTATGAGAGCAATCCGGGCGATGGACAAGTTCCGGAACCTGCCCATCATCGCGGTGACCGCCAAGGCCATGCTGGGCGACCGCGAGAAATGCATCCAGGCGGGAGCCTGGGACTACATTCCAAAGCCGGTGGACCTGGAGCAGCTATTCTCGCTCCTTCGCGTGTGGCTGCCGGACAACAAGACAACGGCTACTGCCGCTTAGGATTCGAACCTTAAGTGCCTATGGACCCGGTTACTCGACGCAAGCCGAAGGAGTTGGAGACGCCGAAAGTCACCATTTTATTGGTGGACGATAATGTCGACGTCCTCAATTCGATGGCAGCTGCCCTTGAAGTTCTGGATGAAGAAATTCTGACGGCCGTCAATGCCAATGCTGCTTTAAAGCATTTGTTGAAGGTTGATCCGGCAGTCATCGTTCTGGATGTCATGATGCCAGAGATGGATGGCTTTGAATTGGCGGCGACGATTCGCACGCGCGAGCGTTTCAAGCACACTCCAATTATCTTCCTGACCGGATTGGGAACCGAAAACAGCCAAATGCTGCAGGGCTACAAGGCTGGGGCGGTGGACTATCTTCTTAAGCCGGTCGATCCCGACGTGCTTCGGTCGAAGGTGCGCATCTTCGTTGAGCTGGCGAAGAAGAACGAAATGCTACGACGGTACGGTGCGGCAATGCAAGCCAATAGCGCCAAACTGGAAGAGGCGCTCGCGGCAACCCTGGAAGCCAATGCCAAACTGGAGCAGGAGATCCGCCAACGCACGAAGGCGGAAAAGAAGCGCGACCAGCTTGCAGGGCGTTTGGGAGCGACGCCGGATTTCGTGGCGGCGATGGCAGAAGGGGCGGTTACGCTGGCCCGCGACGGAAACATACTGTACTGCAACAACCGCTTTGCAGAGATGATTCAAGGGTCGGCCAAGGAACTGCTGGGGGCTCCCATCGAGGCCTTCATCGCGCCCGGGCACCTGAGCGCCTTCGTTGGAATGTTCGGCCAGAGTCTGCGCGAACGAGTTGTAGCCGAAATCGAAATACAATCGACCGCCGGAGAACGCATCCCCGTGCAAGTGGCGATGAGTCCGTTTTCGAGCGAGGATCTGCAGGCGATCGCCATGGTTGTGACCGACCTGCGGCACCACAAGCGAAACGAGCAGATCGTTGCGGAGGGCCGGCTTTCGCGGCTGATGCTGGAACACGCGAGCTCGGGAATCGCAGTATGCGACGAAGAGGGACGAATCATCCTTTCAAGCCGGTCGTTGGAGAAAATCTGCGGGGGTAATCCACAGTTCCAGTATTTCGACGATGTGCTGCCACTTGAACTAGTGAATCCGGGAGACCGGCCGGCGCGTTTCCATGCACGACAGGTCCTGGCCGGGACCACTCACCAGAGTTCGGAAGTCATTCTGGCCAAACCAGGTGGCGAAGGTGTGAGGTTATTGATGGGTGCCGGCCGGATTCTGTCCGATTCGGGCCATGCAGTTGGATGTGTAATCACATTGCTCGATATTTCCGAGCGGATGCTGATCGAAGAGGCATTGCGGCGCTCGGAGAAATTGGCGGCCGCTGGGCGCATCGCAGGGACGCTGGCGCATGAGATTAATAACCCGCTGTCTGCGGTGACGAACCTCCTTTACCTCTTGCAGACGAGTGGGTTGGACGAGATTCATCAACGATACGTTGACCTTGCAGCGGCAGAGTTGGGACGCGTCTCGCAGATTGCGAGGAATACGCTCTCGTTCTACCGCGAGGCTGCCAACCCGATCCCGGTGCGGCTCGAGGAAGTGCTGGACAGCGTACTCGAACTCTACGCGCGACAGGTATTGGACAAGTCTCTGCGGGTAACAAGACGATACCGGAGCGACGGTGAAATTCTGAACTTCCCCGGAGAGCTGAGACAGGTGTTCAGCAACCTGGTTCTCAACGCTATTGATGCGTTGCCCATTGAAGGCGAACTGATGCTGTCGGTGCGGTCATGCAGGCATCCGCGTACGGGTAAACGCGGAGTTCGCGTGGTCGTGGCGGACCGGGGCCCCGGCATTGCCCCGCAGGATCGCGAAAAGCTTTTCGAACCGTTCTTTACGACCAAGGGTGAGAAGGGCACCGGACTGGGCTTGTGGGTATCTCAAGGTATCGTGCAGAAGCAAGGCGGACTGATACGGGCCCGCAGCACGGTCGAACCGGGCCGATCGGGAACGCTGTTTTCTGTGTTCGTGCCGTCCGTGATGCCCATTGAGGTAATGCAGAAGACGCAAGCGGTGACGCGCGGGGCAGTAGAAGCGCCGATAGTTGCCGCGGCAGATGCTGCCGAGGCGCGGGACGGCACCACCGGTTGAGAGCCGCTCACCCATTCTCCGCTGTGCTCCGTCTTTCGTAACCCTCTGCGCAATCGGCCCCCAAATTGCAGTTCCTGTTCCGGGTTAAACTCACTCTATCCTGAAACGAAGCACTTCTACTCAGAGCATGGAAAAAGGGCGCGAGAAACTTGCATTCATCTTCCTGTTCCTGCTGGTAATCGCGATTTGCGCGGGGCTTTGGTACACCGGGGCGGAGCAGTCACCGCAGCCGCGACGGAACTCGGCGATCGTTCCGATTTCGAGAATCGTGAACCAGCGGCCGCTGCAGACGGCACAGCAACTGGAAAAAATTACCGAGACCCGAGACGAATTGCGTCTGGTGCGCAGTGCGCAGCGACTTGCGGACAACGAGGTGGACCTGGCGTTTGCCTCAGCCCTGCGGGACGCGAAGGTACACCCACCGGCTGAGACCCCGGCGGTGAAGCAACTGCGGCAACAGATTCGCTCGCTGGAAGACCAGGTCAAGGATGATCAGGACAAGATCAAGCAGTTGACGGCGGCTGCTGCCGCTGCGAAGGGCGATCGCGCCGACGAACTGCAGGACGAAGTGCAATTGCTGCAGGCGGAACTGGCGCTTCACCAGGGAGAGTTGGAGGACTCTAAACTGGACCTGATGCGCTCTGGCGGCGACCAGCAGAGCCGTATCCAGCGAGCCTTCGCGAACCACGAAGCGACGCAACACACGGATACGAACACAAACCCCGCTCAGGTATGGCTGTCGAAAGCCGAGAGTTACCAAGTCGCGGGGACGCTAGTCGGGCAGATTCGTGGCTGGCGGCACCTTCGCGACAAGTGCGCGCAAGTCGAGGCTGCACGGCAGCAGGCAAGCGATCTCGCGGCAGATCTCGACAAAAAGCATGACGCCCTGGAAGAGCACGTAAGTCAACTGGCGCAACAGAAACAGGCGCAACCACCTGAGCAGGCGGCGACTCCAGGCAAGCAGGGGTCAAGAGAACAGAACAAGGCGAAACTCGCCCTATTGCAGCACGAGTCCGAAGATCGCAAGACGCTGTCCGAATACGACGCGCGCATTCAGGACGCGCAGCAGATGGCGCAGTCCTATAGCGACTGGTTGGCACTGCTCTCATCGCGCGATCGCACGATGCAGCACGGCATGCTGCAGTCGCTGCTGTGGATCGTACTAATCGTCATGGGAACC
Organism: Terriglobia bacterium; assembly: GCA_032252755.1. Taxonomy (NCBI): domain Bacteria; kingdom Pseudomonadati; phylum Acidobacteriota; class Terriglobia; species Terriglobia bacterium. Next base: position 15,288 of record JAVUPY010000017.1, on the reverse strand, counting down.
GTTGCTGGAAACGTGGCGGTGGATCGAGCCTCGACGAAGTTGGCGTCAGAGCGGCGTCGGATGGCGACGATGAGGCTGCTCGGACACTTTGTCGTGCAGGCCATCGGGTTGCTGCTGGTGCTGCTGGTGATCCTGGGTTCGCCGGGACAGCTTTCGACGATATTGGCGTTTGCGGGCGCCGGGCTGACGGTCGCACTGAAGGACTTCATTGTCGCGTTCTTCGGCTGGTTCATCCTGATGGGAAAGAATGGCATTCGGGTCGGCGACTGGGTGGAGATCAATGGAATCGGCGGAGAAGTCGTCGAGATCGGATTGATGCGTACTGTGTTGCTGGAGACCGGTGAGTCCGCCGATGTTGGGCATCCCACCGGACGCCGCGTGACCTTCGTCAACAGTTTCGCGATCGAGGGTCACTACTTCAATTTTTCGACCGCCGGACAGTGGACATGGGATTCGCTTGAAGTTGACGTGCCGACGGGAAAGAACCCGCACCAGATCCGCGACGCGATTACGGATCTGGTCACCGGTCAGTTGGCAGAGAACACACGTCAGGCTGAGCAGGAGTGGCGTCGGGCAACGAGCGGTTATCCGGCACAATCACAATCGTTCAGTCTTTCGCCAGCCATTAACGTGCGGCCCGCGGGCGCCGGGATCACGGTTACAGTGCGGTACATCACGCGGGCGCAGGAACGGTACGAAATGAAGACGAAGCTGTACCGGGAAATCGCGGACTTGTTGCACGGAGAGAGAGCGGCGGCCAGGTAAGAACGTGGTAGACGCAACTTCTTCGGCGGAATGAGTTAACAGGGCTGCTGGAACTGCCAAGGCGCGCGAATATGGGATCCCCCTGCAAAGATGGGAACGAAGCACCCCTCGATGTGACGGGTATCACTGCCATGTACTCGGCATATCGCCAACCTAGTAGTGCATTCATAATTAGTGTTGCATTCATGGATTTAAGTAGCTGTTTTTTATTCGCCATCCTTTTAGTTGGCTCATAACGGTTTACCCCTCGGGTGGAAGCATCGCTCCGGGGCGCAATTCGAGACAGTCCAATGCCAACGACGATTCGCAGAATCGTCCCGACCGCGGCCCGAATAACAGTTCAGGCGAAAGACGGGTTCGCGTTTGTGCCCGCGTGTGCTGATGCGCGGTTTGGTTCCCCAGTGGGAACGCGTAACTACGGATCGAGGCTTCTAGCAGGCTAAATCTGGCCGACTCATCCGCCGATAACAGCATTTCAAGGCACGCACAATGTCGTGCTGGTCTCTCGAAAGGAGTGCCATGCCCGCACTCGTAGAAGACCGTTTGGATACTGCCGAGCAGGCTTTTCTAGACCAGGTGATCGCGAAAAATAGCGAACGGCCGGGAGCCCTGCTGGCGATTCTCCAGGCGGCGCAGGACCACAATCCTCATAAGTACCTTCCTCTCGATACGCTGAAGTACATCGCGACGAAGATGGAGATTCCGCTTTCGCAAATTTTCAGCGTTGGCACGTTCTATTCCTTATTCAACCTGGACCCGCAGGGCGACAACACGATCTGCATCTGCCGCGGGACGGCTTGTCATACGCGCGGCTCTCGGAACCTGCTGCAGAGTGTTCGGCTGGAACTCGGTCTTCCGATGGAAGACTCGACGGAGATGGAAGGGGACAAGATCCAACTGACGACGGCGGATGGAAAGTTTACGGTGCGGACGGTAGCGTGCTTCGGGCAATGCGCACTGGCACCGGTAGTCGAGGTCAACCATCGCATCTGCAGCCACGTCAATGAACGGACCTTGCAACGCGAGATCCGAAACGTCGAGCGGGAGAACGACTGATGCCGCGCATACAAGATATAGGCGCATTCAGCAGCGTGCGCGAAGGGGGGCTGGCTAAACTCGTCCCCTCGACACCGCGCATCGCGGTCAGCATGGGGACGTGCGGGCGCGGCAACGGCGCCGAAGGCGTATACCACGCTTTCGCCGAAGCCATCGATCGCAGCGGAGCGAACATCGTTCTGGCCGGCGTGGGATGTTTTGGGGCGTGTTGCCAGGAGCCCCTGGTAAACGTATGGCTGCCCGGAAATCCGCTGGTGATGCTGCGCAAGGTTCAGGCCAACGATGCGGGCCGTATTCTGCACGATCTGATGACGGGTAAGATCACGCCCGACCTTGTTTACTGCAAGATCGAGGAGTGGGACCACATCAGCGCGCACGTCAAATACGGGCGCGGATATCCGGAAGTGCCGTCGTGGAACGATGTCGCGTTCTTCAAGGGCCAGAAGAAGATCGTGCTGCGCAACTCCGGACTCATCAATCCCGATGACATTGAGGAGTACATCGCAGTCGGTGGATACCAGGCACTCTACAAAGTTCTGATCGAAGGCCGTCCGGAGATGGTGATTGAGCAGATTAAGGCGGCGAAGCTGCGAGGACGTGGTGGCGCGGGGTTCCTGACCGGTAACAAGTGGGAGTACCTGGCGAAGGCGAAGGCGGATCGCAAGTACATCATCTGCAACGCCGACGAGGGCGATCCGGGCGCGTACATGAATCGCAACGAGATCGAGAGCGATCCGCATTCGATGCTCGAAGGCATGATCATCGGTGGATACGTGATGGGTGCGACGCAAGGAATCGTTTATGTCCGCGCCGAGTATCCGCTGGCGGTTCACCGTCTGAACCGCGCGATCGAGCAGGCACGCGAGTACGGCATGTTGGGCGAGAACATCCTGGGGCGCGGATTTAATTTTGATATCGAGGTGGTCGAGGGTGCGGGAGCGTTTGTCTGCGGCGAAGAGACGGCCCTGATCGCCTCTCTCGAGAGCCAGGCGGGGCGGCCGCGACCACGTCCACCGTATCCTGCGCAGCACGGTTTATGGGGATATCCGACCAACATCAACAACGTCGAGACCTGGTACAACGTGTCGCCGATCATCATGAAGGGCCCGGCGTGGTTCACGGAGACGGGCAGCCCGAAAAGTTCGGGGACGAAAGTATTCTCGCTCGTTGGAAAGGTCAACAATACCGGCCTGGTCGAGATGCCGCTCGGGACGCCGCTGAAAACATTTGTCTACGACATTGGTGAGGGCGGTGCTGGCGGACGTGAGGTCAGGGCGATCCAGACGGGCGGTCCGTCTGGCGGAACGATTCCGGTGGAAATGTTCGATACGCCGGTGGATTACGAAAGCCTCGCGCACCTTGGGTCGATCATGGGGTCGGGCGGCATGGTGGTGATGGATGAAGACAACTGCATGGTGGACGTGGCGCGGTACTTCATCGAATTCACCCACTCGGAGTCGTGCGGTAAGTGCATTCCGTGCCGCGTGGGACTCGACAAGTGCCTGCGCATCTTGAACCGAATCACGCAGGGCGCGGGAACCATGCACCACCTTGAACTGCTGGACGAGCTGAGTCGCTTCATTCGTGATTGTTCGTTGTGCGGACTAGGCCAGACGGCGCCGAATCCGGTACTGACGACGCTGCGGCACTTCCACGACGAATTCGAGGACCACATTGTGGCGCGCCGCTGCCAGGCAGGAGTTTGCACGGAACTGGCAGTCTCGCCGTGTGAGAACAGTTGCCCGCTGCACATGAACATCCCCCGGTTCCTGCAGCTTTACAAGGAAGGGCGGCTGGACGAAGCGTTTGAGGCGGTGATTCTGGAGAATCCGCTGCCGGCGTCCACGGGACGAGTGTGCCAGCACCCGTGCGACGAACGTTGCCGGCGCCAGACCATCGATGAATCGGTGAACATGCGGGAAGTACACCGCTTCATTGCCGATTCAATCTTCCTTTCGGATCGTTTCGAAGAAATGGCAGGGAAGGTCGTTGCGCGCAAACTGGAGCCGACCGGCAGGAAGATCGCAGTGGTCGGTGCAGGCCCGGCTGGTCTGACCGCCGCGTTCTATCTTGCGCTGCTGGGACACGAGGTGACCGTGTTTGAAGGGAAGGCGGAGGCCGGCGGTATGTTGCGTTTCGCATTGCCGGAATACCGTTTGCCGAAGTCGGTGCTGCATCGCGAGATCGAATTGATCGAGCGGCTCGGCGTCAAGTTCGTGTTCAACACGCGGATTGGCACCGACCTTTCCCTCAACGAACTGGATGACCGATTCGACTCCGTGTTCATCTCCATCGGTACGTGGAAAGAATCGTCGGTGTACCAGGCCGGAACGGAGCTGCAAGGAGTTCACCCGGCGCTGCTGTACCTCGAAACGGTCGCACGGGGCGAGCCGATTTCACTTGGAAAGAAGGTCGCAATTATCGGCGGGGGTAATGCGGCCATTGATTCGGCACGAACCGCGTTGCGTTCTGGAGCTGAAGTCACTGTGTTCTACCGCCGCACACAAAAAGACATGCCCGCTATCGAAGAAGAGACACGGGCGGCGAAGGAAGAAGGTGCAAGGTTTGTCTTCCTGGCCGCGCCGCACCGCGTGCTCGGCGATCCAAAGGGCCGAGTAAAGGCGATTGAGTTCGTCAAGACGCGGCTGGGCGGGTACGACACCTCAGGTCGTCGCAAGCCGGTGCTGACGGACGAGATCTCGCGCTACGAGTGCGATTCGGTGATCTTCGCAATCGGAGAAAGCGTGGACCTGGATTTCGCACGTGCTTCGGGTCTGAGCCTGAAGCAGAGCGGCACTATCGAGGTCGACCGGTACACGCTGGCGACGAGCCGGCCGAGGTTCTACGCCGGCGGCGATGTCGTAACCGGCGCCTCCAACGTTTCGAATGCAATGGCTTATGGCAAGCAGGTGGCACGCAACATCGATTTCCAACTGATGGAAACGAATCGCTGGAGCCGGCTGTTTCCGGCCATTGCCTATTCGCAGGAGCTGCCGGAGGAACCGAGTCCCAACCATCGCCACCACGGCCATACGCTCGCGGTTGCGAAGCGACAACGCTCCGCGGACGAAGTCGTGCTGGGCCTGACGCATGAGGAGGCTCTGGATGAGGCGTGCCGCTGCCTCCGTTGTGACATCGAGTTGGAAAGCAACATCAGCTAGAGAGGAGCATGTCCTTGGCGCAAAAGAAACTATCAATACGAATTGACGGCGAGCTGGTTACCGCGCTGGAAGGGCAGACCATTCTCCAGGCTGCAAAGGCGAGCGGGAAATACATCCCGACCCTTTGCGATCTCGAGGGCTTGACGCCCGTAGGCGCGTGCCGGCTCTGTATTGTCGAAGTGGCGGGAGTAAATCGATTGCTGCCCGCATGCACCACGCCAATCCAGGACGGTATGTCGGTAACGACGAAGTCCCCGAAACTGGCGGCCTATCGGCGGATGGCCCTGGAACTCCTCTTTGTCGAAAGGAATCACACCTGCGCGGTGTGCGTCTCCAACGGACACTGCGAACTGCAGAGTTTGGCGACGGCGATGGGGATCGATACGGTTCGGTTTGCGTACAACTTCCCCAAAATGTCGGTCGACGCTTCCCATCCGCGCTTCGTGCTCGATCACAACCGCTGTATTCTCTGCACGCGCTGCGTGCGGGTGTGCGCGGAGATCGAGGGCGCGCACGTTTGGGAGGTGACGTCGCGCGGCATCCATTCACGGATCGTTAGCGACCTGAACCAGAAGTGGAGCGATGCCCGCAGTTGCACGAATTGCGGCAAGTGCGTGCAAGCGTGTCCGACGGGCGCGCTTGCCGAGAAGGGTTGGGCAGTGGAGGAGATGGTGAAGCGGAACGACAACATCAGTTCGCTGGTGCACCGCAGAGGAGTTCGCTCATGAAGAAGGTGAAAGTCGCCACCGTCTGGCTGGACGGCTGCTCTGGATGTCACATGTCGCTACTCGATATGGATGCCGCCATCATCCAACTGGCGCGCAAGATCGACATCGTCTACGGGCCGTTGGTGGATGCGCAGGAGTTTCCCGAGGACGTGGACGTCACGCTGGTTGAAGGTGCGGTCAGTTCGCAGGACGACCTCGCGAAGATCCAGAAGATACGCGCCCGCACCCAACTCCTGATTGCGTTGGGCGATTGCGCCGTTACCGGCAACGTTCCGGCAATGCGCAATTCCGTGCCGGTAAGCAAACTGTTGCAGCGGGTTTACGTCGAAGGCTCGCAGGGCAACAAGGTGGTTCCGACCGACCGCGTTCCAGCACTGCTGAAGACGGCACGTCCATTACGGGAGTTCGTGAAGGTAGATGTTGCGGTACCGGGCTGTCCGCCGCCGGCGAAGATGATCTTCGGCCTGATCAACGGTCTTCTGGAAGGCAAGAAGAAAACCGACACGACCCCGGTCGTAAAGTTCGGATAAGGAGAGCGCATGAAGCGCATCACCATTGAGCCCGTGAGCCGCATTGAAGGCCACGCCAAGATCACGATTCAACTGGACGACTCGGGCAAGGTCGCGGGCACGGAATTCCATGTCACGCAGGTGCGCGGGTTCGAGAAGTTCACGGAAGGTCGCCCGTTTTACGAGATGCCGGGGATCACCTCGCGCATATGCGGAATCTGTCCGATCAGCCATCAACTGGCATCTTCGAAGGCGTGCGACGGGATTCTCGCCGTGCGGGTGCCGCAGGCCGGGCGAAAGCTTCGCGAGGTATTGCATTGCGGCCAGTTCGTGCAATCGCACGCGTTGAGTTTCTTCTATCTTTCGGCGCCGGATTTCCTGCTGGGGATGGAATCCGATCCCGCAACTCGCAACGTGCTCGGAATCATTGCGCGTCATCCCGAACTCGCTCGCGACGGCATCGACCTGCGCAAGTTCGGGTTGATGGTCATAGAGGCTCTTGCCCAGGAGCGCGTACACCCGTCGTGGGTAGTGCCAGGCGGAGTGGCATCGCCGATAACGGCACAGACCCGGGATAAGCTGCTGGCGGAGATTCCACAGGCTATGGCGGTCACGGACCGCACGCTACAGTTCTTCAAGAGTGTGCTGGACGATTACAAGGAGGAAATCGAATGCTTTGGCTCGACTCCGACCATGTATGCCGGCCTGGTCGACGCCAAGGGCAACCTGCAACTCTACGAAGGTGCGCTGCGGTTCCGTGCCGCCGATGGAACAATCGTCGAAGACCAGATCGCGGCCGACGATTATGCAACTTTCATCGGCGAGACGAGCCTGCGGGAGTCGTATCTTAAGGCACCGTATTTCACTCCGAAGGGAATCTCCGATGGTGTGTACCGGGTCGGTCCCCTGGCACGACTCAATGTCGCAGACCGGTGCGGTACTCCGAAGGCAGACGCCGAACTCAAGGAATTCCGCCAGCGCTTTGGACATCCGGCGCACAGCGCATTCCTATTCCATTACGCGAGGCTCGTTGAAATCGTCTACGCGCTTGAGCGTATGGAAGAGTTGCTGTCCGAACCGGCAATCCTCGATACACACGTACGTGCCATGGCGGGCGTTAACGCGATGGAAGGTATCGGGATGATCGAGGCGCCACGCGGTACCTTGATTCACCACTACAAGGTCAATCCGGATGGTGCGATTACATGGGCGAACCTGATCGTTGCGACCGGGCATAACAACCTTGCGATCGGCAAGAGCGTGCAGCAGGTTGCAGAACACTACGTGCACGGCGACAAACTGCATGAAGGCATGCTGAACCGCGTTTCGGCGGTGGTACGGGCCTATGACCCCTGTCTCAGTTGCTCGACCCACGCCGCTGGGGTGCTTGCGATGAAGGTCCAGCTGGTGGGAGCGAAAGGAGACCTGCTCGACGAAGTTGCCTCAGATTGAGCGGCTTATCGTGACTTTCAGGGCGCTGGCGATCAGCCACCGTTTTGATGTCCGATGTTTTCGGTGCAACTGCAGAGCGGTTTCCGGTTTCAACTCATTAGGGGCCTTTTGCCGAACGAGGGTTTCTCGAACCGATGTGGAGGGTGTGCGACGACACTGCGCACACTTTTCGGCCCGGGTTCCTGATCCAGAAAGAGAGGTTGAGGAATATGAGAAGAGCAGTGCTGGCAGTTGCAACTGCCGTCCTAGGCTTGACGATTGGGGTTTTTGCGCAAAACCAGAAAGGCCAACAAAAGAATCAGTCGCAACCTGTGGCGCAAACAGGCAACCTGAATGAGATGACCGGCTCGGTTCCGGTAATCCCGGGAGTACAGATCATACAGGGACCAAATCGCGGAGACGTGCGCATTGCACGCGAAGTCCGGCATGAACTGCTGATGCTGCCGTATTACAGCCTATTCGACGATCTTCGTTACAAGGTGGACAACGGCACGGTAACTCTGCTGGGCAACGTGATCAATCCGACGCTGAAGAGCGATTCGGAAAACGTAGTGAAGAGAATTGAGGGTGTTCAGAAGGTTGAGAACAAGATTAATATTCTTCCGCCTTCGCCGATGGACCAGAGTATCCGTATCGCTACCGCGAGGGCCATTTTCAGTTATGACGGCCTTTCCCGGTACGGATGGGAGGCGGCGCCCAGCATTCACATTGTCGTGAACGGCGGGCACGTGACGCTGATGGGAGTGGTAGATTCACAGGCGGACAAGAACGCTGCGGGGCTTCGCGCTAATGGTGTTCCGGGAGTTTTTTCCGTGAACAATGAATTGCAGGTAGCAACAGCAAAATAGAACCGAAAGATTTTTGTTTCATCCTTTCATGCTGTCGCGAATCGAATAGTTCGTGTTCGCGACAGATTTATTTTTGGGAGGACAAAATGCCGGAACAGTTAGCCGATGATTTCAGCGCGCGACTCGCCTCAGCAGAAGCTGATTTGAGAGTCATCACAGAATTTGAAGCTTCTGAACCCTACAAGCCTGATGTATGGACCCGTAAGCAGGTTCTGGGTCATCTGATCGACTCCGCAATCAATAATCACGTCCGCTTTGCTGTGGCCGCGCTCGATGCCGAATATAGCGGTCCTGCATATCACGCGCAGGGTTGGGTGGCCATACACGATTACGCGAACATGCAGTGGTCCGAGCTGCTGGAATTGTGGAAGGCACACAACGCGCTGCTGGCTCGCGTGGTGAGGCAGATTGCCGACGACAAACTCGCCGCCCAATGCCGCATCGGCAACGACCCGCCGGTCACGCTGCGATATGTCATCGAGGACTACCTGCGCCACATGGAAGAGCATGTCACCGAGATCACCGAGAGCCAGGCTCCGCGGCAGATGTCAGCATAACCGGAAGCACGATGTGTGATGGTGCCTTCACGGTGCCGTAGACCCGTTGCGTAGCCTTGATGAAGTCGCGCGCTTTCGCCTGAAAGATATTCGGCACGAACTTCTGCGGATTGCGGTCGATGATGGGGAACCATGTGCTCTGTACCTGCACCATGATGCGGTGCCCCTTCAGGAATACATGATCATGGCTGCGCAGCGGGATTTTGTACTCAGTGACTTGGTTCGGAACGACCGGAACAGGTTTCTCGAAGCTTTTGCGGAAACGCGCTCGTGCTACTTCTGCCGCAATGATCAACTCGTATCCGTTCAAGCTCTGCGCATATTCACCCGGTTTGTATGGCGCAGTGTCGATGTTGCGCGGCTGAGCGTCCTCGGGATAGACATCGATCAGTTTGACGATCCAGTCGCTATCGGTGCCAGTGGTTGAAGCGAATAAATCTGCTGCCAACTCCCCCGTGACCGTTATGTCATGATCCAGCGGCTTGCTCTCAAACGTGAGCACATCGGGGCGATGCTCGACGAAGCGTTGATCCTGCACCTCCCAGGTGGTCCAATCGCCTCCCGGATAGGTCGGCGAGATTGGGCGATGGCGGTATGGGACGGGGTTCGCGGGATCGGAGATGTATTGCGCGTAACCGGTGGTGCTCTTCGGGGCAATGAAGGAGAGTTCACCGCCCGCGAGCAGATAGAGATTGGTATTCTTCGCCTCCTTCGGAGGCCATGCGCTGTACTTGTGCCAGGTATTCGAACCCGTCTGGAACGTCTGCGCCTCCCACGTAAACGGCTGGCCTTCTCCGTGCAGCCAGTAGCGGAACCACGGGGCCTCGATGTTTTCACGGAACTCGAGAGACGTGTTGTGTCCGCCGAAGGGGATCAGGCCGAGATGGGAGCCGTCCGCACCGCGCCATCCACCGTGATTCCACGGGCCGGCGACCATGAAGTTGTAGTGCTTCGGATCGTTCTTTTCGTCGCTGTAATAGATCTTCCACGGACCCCACGGGTCTTCCTGATCCCAAAATCCGGCGACGTTGAGGATCGGCACGGTTGCACCGTGGATCTGGTTCGTAAACGATTCTTTTTGCCAGAAGGAGTCGTAATTCGGATGGTCGGCCATGTTGTTCCACGCCGGCAGCTTTCCGTGAAGGTACTTGGCGTTGATGTTGGAGAGCGGGCCGAGATCCAGATACCACTGATAAGTATCGAACTTGTCGAAGTTGAAATGCGTGTTGGCGTTTTTATCAGCTTCTTCGAGGACGGAATATTCGAAGGCGTAACTCAGGCGCAGTGCGCCGTAGCGATGGAAATCGTCATTCATCCACTGGTCGGCGGGAGACGCCTGCTCGGAAATGGCCTTCAGCGCTGGATGCGGATCGAGGGTGCTCAACGCGGCAGTGAGTCCCGGGTAGGAGACGCCGAAAATACCGACCTTCCCGTTGTTGTTGGGAACGTTCTTCAAGAGCCAGTCGATGGTGTCGTAGGCATCGGTGGATTCGTTTGGCCCTTTCGGATCGAAGGCCATCGACATGTTAAAGGTGCCCTCGGACTTAAAGCGTCCGCGCAGGTTCTGGTAGACGAAGATGTATCCGTCGGCGATGAGTTGCTTCATGGAGGGCGCGTGCAGAAAGGCTTCGGTCTCCGGGACGCCATAGGGAGTGCGCACCATCAGAATGGGCAGAGGCTCCTTCTGGTTCAGCGGGACAAAATAGACGGTCTGCAAATGAACCCCGTCGCGCATGAGGACCATGACTTCGACGCGCTTGAATTCGTTTTCCGCGGGCGTGGTTTGCGCGATGGAGATGAGAGTGCAGCAGAAGAGGACGAGGGCTATCGTGACACGGATGCGCATAATAAAGGCCTCGCAGCAGCTTTCGTCGGAAATTGGTGGGCAATTATAAACGAGTGTGTCGACCGCGCGAGGCGCGGACTCGCTTATTTACCTTCGGGCAGGTAATCGCAGGCTTCGCGGCACTCCAGGCAGTAGTACTGACCGTCCTCACACAGGCGTACCTGGTTGGAACCCTGGCACAGGGCACAGTACTTGGTGCACTCGCACCTGTCTTCTACCTGCTCGCAAACCACGCAGCGGAATCGTTCGGTCATGGGCGAAGAGTAGCGCGAAATGAGAATAGAAGAAAGAGCTTGCTAACCATGAAGGGCACTAAGGAACATGAAATCCAGAGTGTCCGTTCGTATCCTTGGGGTTGCCTCTTTCGAGCGGTTGCGACTCATTGACCCGTGGAAAATGCGCGTGTTAACGTACAAGGTTGCTTTATCTTGCTGAGCGCAGACAGGTTGTCTGCCCGAAGGAAACTCTCCTTGGCTCCCACGGTTGTTGGCACACCCCGCAAGACCGCATTGAATGCTGTTCATCGACAGATGGGCGCCCGCATGGTCGACTTCGCGGGCTGGGATATGCCGGTCGAGTACCCGCCTCACGGTGATCGCAAGGCCGGCGGACTCATCGCCGAGCACATGGCAGTGCGCACGAGCGTCGGCATTTTCGACGTCAGCCACATGGGCGATATTCGCGTTCATGGGCGTGAGGCGCTTGCCGCCATCCAGCGTATGACCATGAACGACGCGACGAAACTCGCGATCGGCCAGTGCCAGTATTCGGCTCTGCTCTATCCCGAGGGAACCTTCGTAGACGATGTCATCGTGCATCGGCTGGGCGAGAGCGATTACCTGCTGGTGATCAACGCCGGAACTCGAGAGAAGGACGTCAACTGGGTCGTGGGTCAGGGGGAAGGATTCGACTGCAGGGTCGAAAACCTCAGCGACAACTTCACGCAGATCGCGATCCAGGGTCCCAACGGCGTAAAGCTGTTGCAGAAGCTGACAGACGCGGATCTCTCGAGGGTGAAGTTCTACTGGTTCACGCACGGTGCAGTTTGCGATTTGCCGAACACGCTAATCGCGAGGACCGGATATACGGCCGAGGACGGCTTTGAGATCTATATCCCGTCGGACGAGGCGACCAGCGCGCGTGTGTGGAACGCCGTGATGGACGCCGGGAAAGAGTTTGGCGTGCTTCCGTGCGGGCTCGGCGCGCGCAACACCTTGCGGCTCGAGGGTTGCCTTCCTTTATATGGGCACGAAATTTCGGAGTCGATTACGGTTTGGGAGGCGGGACTCGATCGGTTCCTCAAGATGGACAAGGGCAACTTTGTCGGCCGAGCCGCGCTGGCTGAGCAAAAGGAAGAGGGGATCACCCGCAAATTGGTCGGCCTTGAGAACGTCGACCGAGGAATTCCGCGCGACGGCTACAAGGTATTCGATCTCGCCGGGAAAGAAATTGGCTACGTAACGAGCGGATCGCCCGGGCCGTTCCTGAAGAAGAACATCGCGCTCGCGTATGTCCCCCTCGAATTGTCTGGCATCGATACCGAGGTTAACGTCGAGATTCGCGGGCAGATGGTGAAGTGCAAGGTGATTCCGACACCGTTCTACAAGAGACCGAAGTTGAGTACAGCGCCGAAGCCCGGCGTGTGACGAAATTCAGTGGCATTCATTGCCAAGGGAGCGTTCGATGGCTTATCCCGCAGATTTCAAGTACACCAAAGAGCACGAGTGGATCAAGGTTGACGGTACGACCGGAACGATTGGGATTACCGATCATGCTCAGAACTCGCTTGGTGACATCGTGTTTGTCGAACTGCCGAAGGTTGGTGCCGAGTTGAAGGCGGGCGAAAGCTTCGGCACCGTCGAATCGGTAAAAGCGGTCAGCGACCTGTTTGCGCCGGTTTCGGGGACGGTGACCGAAATTAACGAAGCGCTGGCGACTGCCCCCGAGAAAGTAAACAGCGACGCTCATGCGGCATGGATGGTGAAGGTGACGTTGAAGGACCCGTCCGAGTTGAATAGACTGCTCTCCGCCGCCGATTACGAAAAGTTTGCAGCAGAAGAGAAGTAGCAGAGCTTCGATCGTTATGCGGGTAAGCTGCATTTGCCGATTACCCGATTTCCGGATCACCCGATTACCCTATTAATATGCGCTATCTTCCGAAGTCTCCCACCGACCGCGAACACATGTTGCGCGAGATCGGCGTTAATTCTATTGACGATTTCTTTGCGCCGATCCCGGCGGAATACCGGCTGAACCGCGATCTCAAGGTGCCACGACAGATGTCAGAGCAGGAGATCATGGAGTGGTTCAAGGCACGTGCCGCCGAGAACACAACCGGCTTTCACATCTTTCTTGGGGCCGGTGCCTACAACCATTACCGGCCGGTCGTAATTGACTCGCTCATCTCGCGCGGCGAATTCTTCACCGCCTACACGCCCTACCAGCCGGAAATCGCGCAGGGAACACTTCAGTCGATATTCGAGTTCCAGTCGATGATCTGTGAACTCACGGGGATGGATGTCGCGAACGCCTCCATGTACGACGGTTCAACAGGCGCGGCCGAAGCTCTGATGATGGCTGTGCGCCTGACTGGCCGCAGCAAGGCTTTGGTAGCACGGAGCGTGCACCCGGAGTATCGCGAGGTGATTCGCACCTACGTCAAGCACCAGGGGATGCCTCTCGGGGAGATCGGTTTCGGCGACAACGGGCGAGTAGATCTGAAGGCGCTCGACGCTTCAATTGACGATCAGACTGCGTGCGTGCTGATTCAGTCGCCAAATTTCTTCGGCACCATCGAGGACGTTGCGGCTATTGCGGATCTCGCGCACAAGAAAGGCGCGTTGCTCGTGGTCTCGATCTCCGAGGCACTATCGCTAGGGATCGTGAAGCCGCCGGCGGATGCCGATATCATCTCCATGGAGACGCAGTCGTTCGGAATCCCGCTCGGTTACGGCGGGCCGTACGCCGGTGTCATCGCGACGAAGGAGAAATTCGTACGGCAGATTCCCGGACGCCTTGTGGGCGAAACACGCGACCGTAATGGCAAGCGAGGGTTCGTGTTGACGCTGTCGACGCGCGAGCAACACATACGGCGCGAGAAGGCGACGTCGAACATCTGCACCAACCAGGCGCTGATCGCGCTGATGGCGAATATTTACATGACGATTTACGGGCGCGAGGGGCTGAAGGAATTAGCGAAGCAGAACCTTGCAAAGGCCGCTTACGCACGGCAGCAGATGGCCAAGAAGGCGAAGGTGCTGTTCGATTCGGCGCCACGTTTCAATGAATTCGTCGTGCAAACGGCGGACGATTCCTATGTCATAGGGCAGCGGCTGACGGACAAGCACATCGTCGGCGGCTTCCCTCTGAGGAAGTTCTATCCCGAACTCGGCAATGCCGCCGTATGGTGCTGCACCGAAATGAATACGCGCGAAGCAATCGACGCGGCTGTCGCGGAGGTGAAGTGATGGAAGACAAAATCCTCAAAGCGACAACGCACATCAGCCAGAACGAAGGTCTGATCTTCGAGAAATCCTCTCCGGGCAAGAAGGGGTACCGACTCGCGCCGCTCGACGTTCCAGAAGTCGATCCGGCAAAGGAACTCGGCAACGTGGCCCGCGAGGACCTTGGCAATATGCCCGAGGTCAGCGAAATCGAGATCATCCGGCACTTCACGCGTATGTCGACCTGGAACTACGCGGTCGATCACGGGATGTATCCCCTCGGCTCGTGCACGATGAAATACAATGCGCGCGTGAACGAGGCAGTAGCGCGATTTGAAGGACTCGCGAACGCGCATCCGTATCAGCCGGAGCGTGTGTCGCAGGGATGCCTGCGCGTAATGAAGACGCTTGCAGATGCCTTGATCGAAATCTGCGGCATGGATGCGATCACGCTGCAACCGGCGGCGGGCGCGCACGGAGAACTCACGGGCGTGCTGCTGATTCGCGCGTACCTGGAGTCACAGGGCAATCCGCGCAAGCGCATGCTTATTCCGGATTCTGCGCACGGAACGAACCCTGCGACGGCGGCGATGTCCGGCTATGCGGTCGAGAACCTCAAATCGAACGAGCAGGGCATGGTCGATCTGGCGGCGCTTGAATCACAGATGAACGACGAGATCGCCGGTTTGATGATCACCAACCCGAGCACACTCGGCGGCTTTGAAACGCAGATCGGGAAGATTGCCGAGATCCTGCACGCCAAGGGCGGCCTGCTCTACATGGACGGCGCCAACATGAACGCGCTGGTCGGCAAGACGCGCCCCGGCGACTTCGGTGTCGACGTGATGCATCTGAACCTGCACAAGACGTTCTCGACGCCTCATGGCGGCGGTGGTCCGGGGTCCGGTCCTGTCGCGGTCAAA